>NZ_CP012036.1:2805262-2881296 GCF_001298445.1 Nostoc piscinale CENA21
GGCGAGATGCTTTTCCTCAAGCAGGTGAAATCGTTAATCTGTATGGGCCGACAGAGACAACTTTGGCGAAGTGCTATTATCAAGTACCCAGCGAACCTGCACCAGGAATACAGCCAGTCGGAAGAACACTTCCAGAAACTCAAGCTCTAGTTTTGGGTGCAAATCAGCAACTGTGCGGTATTGGGGAACCAGGCGAGATTGTTTTACGGACTCCATTCCGCAGTTTGGGCTACATTAACGCCGCCCAAGAAATGCGCTCTCGGTTTGTTAGCAACCATTTTGGCAATGATGCTGGAGATTTACTGTACTATACAGGCGATCGCGGTCGCTACCTTCCCAATGGCACTCTCGAAATTCTCGGTCGCCAAGATCATCAAATCAAGATTCGCGGTGTACGTATTGAATTGGGAGAAATTGAGGCAGTATTAGCACAACACCCATCTGTGCATCAGACTATCGTAACTGCACCTGAAGAAAGCTTAGTGGCTTACATCATCCCCACTCAAGAAGCAACGCCTACTATCCGTGAAATTCGCCGTTTCCTCTCTACGAAGTTGCCACAGTACATGGTTCCTTCTAGTTTTGTCTTCTTAGATAAGTTGCCATTAACACCCAACGGCAAAGTAGACCGCCGCGCTTTACCAACACCTTCTAATGTTAATAACTTAGACACATTTGTCGAACCCCGTAACCAATTAGAACTGCAACTAGTACAAATTTGGTCAAAAATTCTCAAAGTTGACAAAGTGGGAGTACAAGATAACTTTTTTGACCTGGGTGGGCATTCGCTTTTAGCTCCTTACTTAATGGCTCAAATTAAGCAGCAGTTTGGTAAAAATATAAGTTTAACCAGCCTCTTTCAAAATCCAACTATTGAACAGTTGGCGACAATTTTGCAAATAGACTCGGATGATGCAAATTCGTCTTGTCTAGTTCCGATTCAACCAAACGGTTCCAAGTTACCTTTCTTCTGCCTTCCCGGTGCTGGTGGCAAGCCTTTCTACTTGTATCATTTAGGGCGTTACTTAGGAGAAGACCAACCTTTATACAGTTTTCAAGCCAACAATTTAGATGGATTAGAGCCAGCCACTCGAATTAAGGAGATGGCTAGTCATTACATTCAAGCAATGCAGACTGTTCAACCGCAAGGGCCATACTTTTTAGGAGGTCATTCTTTAGGAAGTATAGTGGCTTTTGAAATGGCGACTCAGTTGGTTCATCAAGGACATCAAGTTGCGCTACTTGCCATGATTGATATGCCAGCACCAACCACTAAAGACAAGCAAACAAGGATTGAACGGCTTGATTGGGATCATGCTAGGTGGTTGATTGAGGCGATCAAAACAGTAGAAGTTTCCTTATCAACGAATATAGATATTTCTTACGATACCCTGCGATCGCTATCTGTAGAGGAACAACTAAAACGAGTTTTACAGCATTTCAAAACGGTAAATATGTTGCCTCCTAATGCTGAAATTACACAGCTAAAAAACATCGTGCAAGCTTT
Organism: Nostoc piscinale CENA21; assembly: GCF_001298445.1. Lineage (NCBI taxonomy): Bacteria > Bacillati > Cyanobacteriota > Cyanophyceae > Nostocales > Nostocaceae > Nostoc > Nostoc piscinale. Next base: position 2,806,770 of record NZ_CP012036.1, read on the forward strand.
AAAAGCAAACTCTCTATCTCTCATTAAATATGAACCACAACATACCTATCCCGGACAAATTACTCTTCTACGTGCCAGCGAGACTCCTCCAGAACGCTTGAATAGTAAGCTTTCTGATATTTCACAGGATTCAGTTATGGGCTGGGAGAAGTATTCTTGCGAACCAGTAGATACCCATTTTGTTCCAGGCAATCATGTCACGATGATGGCTGAACCTCACGTTCAGATTTTAGCTGAACGCTTGAAAGTTTGCATTCAGAAAGCACAAGCAAACATGGCTTTGTTGAAGATTAGTAGGAATTGAAATTTAAAGGTAAGGAAGTGTATTATGACTGCTGCATCTAACCAAATTAAATCGACGCTGTGGGAAAAAAACCAAGAGTATCCTTTAACAGCAGAATCTTTAAGAAAGCTGATTGAACACCGCATTCCTCTGATTCGGATTAAAGACTTTGCCACACCCGAAGAATGTGAGAAGTTATATGCTCAATCTCAATCCCTCGTTTTTAACGCTTATGAAGATGTCACTCCTAAAATTGAAAAAGTTGGCATCACAGTATTTGAATACAACAGCGTTAGTAAAGCAAATTATTTTCAAGAAGTAGAAAGAGCATCTAAATTAAGAGACTCTATTTTTGCCGCTTCCTTTAATCCCTTGGAGCGCATCATGGAGAAATTTAGAGAGTGTGGCGCGAAGGTGCGAATTGCTTCTGAACCAGAATACGGTAGCTATTATGCAGGATTGATCAGAAAAATTGAAAATGGTACTCAACTTCATATTGATTTTGCCCCATTGGAGCAATCTGGATGGGAAGTTTGCACAATTACCACTCAACTTTCCTGGACTTTGTACTTGAAATTGTCTGATAACGATAGTGGTAAAACCTGTATTTACGATCGCCGTTGGACACCAGAAGATGAGCAATATAAGCTCGATTCCTACGGCTACAGTGATACAGTCATTGCCGATAAAGATGCGATCGCTTTCCAACCTTATGTCGGCGATGTCTTGCTGTTCAATACCAGCAACTTTCACTATGTTGAGCCGATGAATGGACAACGTGTAGCTTTCACTTCCATGATTGGCTTACTTCCTAACGGTGAAATTATTTTCTGGTCTTAAATCAAAATTCTGTAGAGACTTTACATATAACGTCTCTACATCAACAGCAATTTGGAAAACAGAGGTAATGATTCATGCCCTTAGCAGCTGTGATGACTGCACCTAATAAACCAGTTACAGTGCAACAATTATCAGACCCAATTCTAGAAAAGGGTGGAATCATTATTGAAACCTTATATAGTGAGGTTTGTGGAACTGATGTACATCTACTGCGTGGACATTTAGAGGGAGTCCCCTACCCGATTATCCCTGGTCACTTTTCAGTAGGTCGTGTGGTGGAAACAGGGGGACAGGTTAGCGATGTCAATGGTAAATTAATTCAGCCTGGAGCGATCGCCACTTTTCTAGATGTTCACGAAACTTGTTACAACTGCTGGTATTGTCTAGTCGCCAAAGCCTCCACGCGCTGTCCCCAACGTAAGGTTTATGGTGTCACCTACTCAGCCAACGAGGGGTTGTTGGGTGGTTGGTCTCAACTAATTTACCTTAAACCAGGTGTAAAGGTTCTCACTTTACCTGAAGAAGTCTCGCCAAAGCAATTCATCGCAGGAGGATGTGCTTTACCCACTGCACTACACGCTATTGATAGAGCGCAGATTCAAATTGGTGATGTTGTAGTAGTGCAAGGTTGCGGCCCTGTGGGTTTGAGTGCAGCAATTCTGGCTTTGCTCTCAGGTGCAGGTAAAGTGATTGTGATTGATAAATTTGAGAGTCGATTAGCAGTTGCTAAATCCTTTGGTGTAGATGAAACACTGGTAATTAATGCTGATAAGCCACGAGAACATCTAGAGCGAGTTTTGGAATTGACAAACGGACATGGTGCTGATGTGACAATTGAAGCCACAGGCGTTCCTATTGCTGTTAAAGAAGGCTTGAATATAACGAGAAATGGCGGTCGTTATGTGATTGTTGGGCATTACACAAACACAGGTGAAATTCTGATTAATCCACACTTAGAAATTAATTTAAAACATATAGATATTCGCGGAACTTGGGGAATTGATTTCAGCCATTTTTACAGAATGATTGAATTACTCAAGCGTCATACTGATTCCAGAAAAAATATTGCTTGGGAAAGTATAATTAGCCGTTCGTATACTTTAGAAGAAATTAATCAAGCCCTAGCAGATGTAGAGCAAGGCTCTGTATTAAAAGCTGTAATTCAGCCTAATTTATCTTGAAGTTAAAAACATATTAAATGACTTAGGAAGAAGATATGCTGGGAGATTTACAAATAGCCTTTATCGGCGGTGGAACGATGGGCGAAATGATAATTAGTAGATTGTTATCAACGAAGGTTGTGCAAAAACCTGAACTAATTGTTGTTAGCGACCCACTTTCTCCGCGATGCCTTCATTTAGAGAGAGAATATGGAGTACGTACTACAACCTCCAACATAGAAGCTATACAGGGTGCATCTATTGTGGTGTTAGCTGTAAAGCCGCAGGTGTTAGCCTCTGTTATGGCTATGTTGAAAGGTAAAATTTCACCTGATGTTTTAGTAATTAGTATTATCGGTGGAGTTGGTATTGCATCTTTGTGTGAAGGGTTAAATCATGCTGCTGTTGTTCGCACCATGCCAAATATTGCTGTGCAAGTTGGTCATGGAACTACCGTATGGAGCGCATCATCAAGTGTGACTGAGGTACAGCGATCTCAGACACAAGTCATTTTACAAGCATTAGGTAAAGAGTTTGTTACCCAAAATGAACATTACCTTGATATGTCAACAGCTTTGAGTAGTGCTGGGACTGGGTTTATATATCTGTATATCGAAGCGATGATTGATGCTGGCGTGCAGATGGGTTTAACTCGCATACAAGCCCAAGAATTAACATTACATACAATTGCTGGCAGTATAGACCTGATGTTTCAGACTAACGAACATCCCGCAGTCTTACGCAACAAGGTAACGAGTCCTGGGGGAGTGACTGCTGCTGGCCTTTACGAGTTAGAAAAAGGTGGGATGCGAACTGTGATTGCTAATGCAGTGCTTACAGCTTTGAGCCGCACTCAACAACTAGGCAGTATGTTTTAAAAAAAGTAGTTGTGAATAGGATTTGTTAGTCGGTCATTATGACTAATAATTCAACACTAAAAACTAGTAATTTAATTCTCAAATTTTTAAATTTTATTTCAAATATGACAGCCCAAGTTCTTCAATCTAAACCTGCAACAAATCCTTTTTCAGACTTTTTTCAATTTTGGGAAAATGTCAAAGCGATCGCTGGCCCGTATTGGTATCCCACAAAGCCAGGTGAAAGAGCATTTTCTGAGGTAATTCGCGCATGGGGAATGCTTCTTTTACTCTTATTAGTAATAATTGTATATGTAGGTGTAAATGCTGGTAATACATTTATTCATCGCTACCTAATAGATGTCATTATTCAAGAGAAAGATGCTGCTAAATTTACTTCTACTATCTCAATTTATGCTGTTGGTATTGTTTCAATAACGCTTTTGATAGGATTTAATAAATTTCTCAGAAGGCAAATTTCTCTGCATTGGTATCAATGGCTGGAAAATAATATTTTAAATAAATATTTGAGAAATCGTGCTTATTACAAAATAAATTTTAAAGCCGACATTGATAACCCAGATCAACGCTTATCCCAAGAAATTGAACCGATTACGAGTAGTGCTATCAACTTTTCAGCTACTTTCCTAGAAAAAGCATTGGAAATGATGACTTTTTTAGTAATTATCTGGTCAATTTCCCAACAGATAGCTATTGTTATCATTATTTATACAATTATCTGTAATTTTATTGGTGGTTACTTAAATCAAGAATTTATTAAAATTAATCAGGCAGAACTCGAAGCTAAAGGCGATTATAGTTATGCTCTAACTCATGTGCGAAATCATGCTGAGTCTATAGCTTTTTATCAAGGAGAACAACAAGAATTAAAGATAATTGAACGTCGATTCCTGAGCCTAATTAAAACTATTCAACTTAAGATTGGTTGGGAGAGAAATCAGGCAATTTTTAACAGAGGATATCGAGGTGCTATCGAACTTGGTATGCTCTTAGTACTCTCACCTTTATACATTAAAGGTGAAATTGATTTTGGACAAGTTGGACAAGCCACTACCGCTGGCTATCAGTTTGCAGCCGCGTTAGAAGAATTAATTCGTGAATTGGGTGTTTCTGGGCGATTTTCTAGTTACGTTGAGCGTTTATCGGAATTTTCAAATGCTTTAGAAGCAGTAAGTAAACAACCGGAAAATGTTAGTACGATTAAAACAATAGAAGAAAAGCAATTTGCTTTTGAGAATGTCACTCTGCAAACACCCAACTATGAACAGGTAATTGTCGAAAATTTGTCTGTTTCTGTTCAAGCTGGAGAAGGCTTATTAATTGTCGGCCCTAGTGGTAGAGGTAAAAGTTCTCTACTAAGAGCGATCGCTGGTTTGTGGAATGCGGGAACTGGTCGTTTGGTACGACCTCCCCTAGAAGAACTCTTATTCTTACCCCAACGTCCTTATATTATTCTGGGAACTTTGCGCGAACAGTTACTCTACCCTAAAACTAATCAACAAATGAAAGATGCAGAACTCAAAGCAGTTTTGCAACAAGTAAATCTGCAAAACTTGCTCAGTCGAGTTGAAGGCTTTGATACTGAAGTTCCTTGGGAGAACATATTATCGCTTGGAGAACAACAACGCCTAGCTTTCGCACGCCTGTTAATAACTCATCCAAGATTCACCATATTAGATGAAGCAACAAGTGCCTTGGATTTGAAAAACGAAGGAAGTTTATATCAACAATTAAAAGAGACAAAAACAACATTTATTAGTGTTGGACATCGAGAAAGCTTATTTGATTATCATCAATGGGTTTTGGAACTTTCGCAAGATTCTAGCTGGCAATTGGTGACTGTTCAAGATTACCGAAAGCAAAAAAATCTAGTTTCTAATTCTCCAGCAAATACTCAAATATCGTCTAATGATGAATCTCAAAATCAGTTAGCTGTCTTAACTCAAAAAGCTACAAATGAAGAACTTTCTCATAAAGAAATGAGCGAATTAACATACTATTCCATTAAAACTGTCAGAAGTAAGGCCAGCAAAGGGGATTCTATCACTACTAGAGACGGTGTTACCTATCGATATGACAAAGATCCCAAAGTGTTGAAATGGGTGAGAGTTTAGTAGCTACTACCCATGAGTATTAAAAATCAATCTTCTTTTGCCAAACAGTTCAATATTCAACTTATTTTATGAAATTGTAATCGTGCGGTTGAAAATACTACGCTCTCCTATTCTTTTCAACTGCTATTAACACAATTTTTTTGACACATAAAAAAGTTATTAAAGATTTCTAGCACTTTTTATTTTTAACGCAACTTAATTTACAAGATATGAAGGAGAAATTATATGCTAAAAACAACCCAGTGGCAAACATTAAATGATTGCGAAATGAACTCAGAAAATTTGCAAGCATTACTGAGAAACGAGATTCCATCAATTCGGATTTCTAAATTTTCTTCAATTGAAGAATGCCACAAATTAGCTTTAGCTATTGAAAAAGTTGGGTTTGATTTCTATAGAAATGTAGAACCGCCAATCGGTAGAATTGGAACTACCCAATTTGAATATAGAAATAGAGATAAATCGGGATATTTCGATGCAGTTAAAAAAGCTAGTCAAACTTATAATAAAGTTACTTCTTTAGCTTTTGATCCACTAAAACGTTTAGCAACTATTTTGCGTCAAAATGTATCAAGTAAAATAGAAATTGCTTACGAAAATGAAAATTATGGATATTATTTTGCAGGATTGATCCGCCAGATTAATATTGCCTTGCTCCATATAGACTTTGCCCAGTTAGATGCTCCAGATTGGAGAATAGGAAATATTAGCTCACAGCTAGTCTGGAATCTATATATAAAAGCACCTAGCCAAGGTGGTATTTGCAAGGTCTACAACCGCCAGTGGCAGCCTGACGATGAAAAATATAAAATTCCTGGTTCGTATGGCTACAATTCTTCCTTAGTAGCTAACTCAGAAGTAAAGCAGAATATTCCAATCACAGGAGATTTAGTTATCTTTAATAGCCGTAATTTTCATGAAGTCTTACCAGGCATTGGAGAGCGTATAACAATTAGCTCTTTTATTGGAAAAATGCCAGGAGGTGATTTAGTGTTTTGGTCGTAACTTATTTGATGTAGTGTAGACTGAAACACTGCGCTACATCAAATAAGTTATGTCATTATTGTTGGAGTATGATTTCAGAAATTAACAACAAGGCGTAATTGTTCTAAACAAAGGAAATATGAAATTACTCAAATTTATAGCTAATTTTGAGATTTCCTTTTTGACGTTTGGCTTTAGTAATTATTACACCTTTTAATTCATTAAGTGATTTTAAATGAGTTCCTCCACATGGAGTTGGATGAAGATTGCCAATTGTCACAACTCTCAAAGGTTTCCCAGGAGGTAAATTACTGGGTATATTAGACCAACGCGCTGCTAATTCTTCTGGTGTAATTAGTGAAGCTTCTACACTAGTAACTTGATTTAAAGCTGCACTAATTTTTGTATTCACTTCAGCAATAAATGTTTCGGAATTTTCAAATGAGGGGCTTCCTTGAAACTCTACATAGGAACCATCGGGAAAATGATACCCTTTAAATGCAATTAGATTTTGATCAAGGGATTCGACGATAGTGTACATAAGATGTCCAGCCGTATGAGCCTTAGCATTTTGTATCCGACGGGCTTCATCAACATATAAAGTTACCTCTTCACCTTTTTCTAAAGATACAGATGAAAAGTCTCCATAATGACGAACATCCCCATCTACAAAACTTACGAAAGTGATAGGAATTTTAATTCCTTTAGCTTCAATAGTGCCTACGTCTGAAGGCTGACCACCACCTTGCGGATAAAATATAGTGCTATCTAATACACAATAATTACCCCGTTCATCATTGGCAATATACTCAACATGAGCCTTATCAGTAAATTTATAAGTATCTTCAAGATAAGCAAGTACTGTGGACATAAATCTCTCAATTTGAGTTTGATGATGGTTATTTCAAAGAATATAATAAACTACGAAAAATTAATTTTTCAGTGATTTGATAATATTACATTTAATAGACCGCAAAATTATATAATTTTTTGTCATTGGTGTAGCGATCGCACAATTGATGGGAGTTTAACGAAATCTGTGTAACAGTAAGGGCTTGTGGGCGTAAGCCCTCACCCAATTTATTATGTCTTATACCAATTCAATAAAAGAATGCGACAAATGTATAAGTTGGGTTAAACGAATTTAAACCCATCATATACAAAGTTTTGATTTTTTTGGGTTTGGAGGTGTGACTAAGCAAAATCTTTACATCCCTATACCCAGTTTCAACGGCTAATATTTGTATGTAAATCCTAATTTTATAAATGTTCTTTCCATACTCTTAACTGTCTTAACTGTCTTAACTGTCTTATTAAATAGGTTAAATGTCTTAACTGTCCATCTAACCTAAGTTAATTATCTTCTTAACTGTCTTAACTACTATTGCATTTTATTGATAAAGCTGAGATCATCTATCTGCTGGATAAAATTAAAAAACAATAAATAAATCAATATAATAATTTAAAACTAAAAACAATTTAATTTATGAACAAAAATAATCTAATAAGGATATAAAAGCTAATGCAGTTAAATAATCATAGTCAAATTTTAGCAACTTCAAATAATAAGATTTTGACGAATCAAAAAGTAGAAGTTGCTATTCGGTCGAGTTTGACTGTAGATGATTGTGTAGTAAGAGAAAGACAAACCCAAACGCGAAAACAGGAAATAGTAGCCTATATAGTTCCATCAAATGTATTCGCACCTGAACAATTGTTGTCTCACCTGCAAACAATTCTGCCTAGCGAATTAATACCCACAGCATTCGTACCAATATCCACCATACCCATAACAGATACAGGTTTGGTAGATGAAGAAACTCTAGCCAACTTAGAAGTTATTGACTCTGACTTAGTGCGCCTCATAGAAGGGCAATTAGAGTCATTGTCCGAAATTGAACGTGTTGCGGTGGTTGCCGAACCAAGAGTTACAAGTATTCCTCCTGTGCATTTGGAGGATTTGCTAGGTGATATACAGATTACTTCTACAAATAGCCAACAAGAGGTAGAAGCCACTACACCTAGTCAGAAGATAGAAAAGAATCCGTTCCCATCAAAGAAGTTAGCTATTAGTCATGGCGAAGCACTACAATGCTCCGAAGATGCTCCCAAAACTTTAGCCCAAGTATTGCAACGAGCTGCTAAAACTTCAACTAAAGGTATTATTTACATTCAATCTGATGGTAGTGAGAGAGTTCAATCTTATCGCCAATTATGGCAGGATGCTCAAAGAATTTTAGCTGGATTAAGAAAGCTAGGACTCCAGCCACAAGATAAAGTAATTTTTCAACTAGAAGATAATCAAGATTTCCTGAGCGGTTTTTGGGCTTGCATGCTAGGGGGCTTTGTTCCTGTACCAGTATCTATTGCCCCAACATACGAACTAGGCAATAGTACCGCCAGTAAATTACAAAATACTTGGCAGATGTTGGGGAAACCCCTAGTACTTACAAGTGTTTCTTTATCTTTGAATATTGATAGTTTTTTCAAGCTGTTAAACTTACAAAACTTTCAAATTGCAACTGTTAAAAAGTTGCGTGAGTGCGAACCAGATTTGCAATTACATCAAAGTCAGCCAGAAGATTTAGCGATTTTGCTTTTGACCTCTGGAAGCACTGGAATACCCAAGTGTGTGATGCTTAATCATCACAATATATTGAGTATGACAACTGGCTTAATTTTAATGAGTCATTTCTCAAGCGAAGAAAGCGTTTTAAACTGGATGCCTTTGGATCATGTCGGTGCATTGGTATCTCTAAGTATTATGGCTGTGAGTTTAGGTTGCCAACAAATCCATGTACCAACTGACTTGATTGTGCAGAATTCATTCAAGTGGCTAGATTTAATTGACAATCATCAAGCAACGATTAGTTGGGCCCCTAACTTTGCCTTTTCTCTGATTTGCGATGCCTTTGGCGACCTGCGGAATCGCGCTTCTGATATTAAGAAAAAACACTGGGATTTATCATCAATGCGTTTTATTATCAACGCAGGAGAACCCATTGTTACTAAGATAGCCAGGAGTTTTTTAAAGCTGCTTCGCCCTTATGGTTTGCCAACCGATGCAATTCATCCAGCCTTTGGAATGAGCGAAACTTCTTCTGGTATTACTTACTCTGACAGCTTTGCTCTAGAAACTTCATCGGATGATAGTTTATTTGTCGAATTAGGTTTACCAATTGCTGGTGCTTGGTTGCGGATTGTTGATGAAAATGAACAGGTAGTTACAGAAGGTACAATCGGTCGTTTACAAGTAAAAGGTGCATCTGTTACCAGTGGTTACTATCAAAATCTCCAAGCAAACCAAGAAGTTTTCACCACCGATGGTTGGTTTAATACAGGAGATTTAGGATTTCTCAATCAAGGGCGTTTAACGATTACTGGAAGGCAAAAAGATGTCATTATCATCAATGGACTCAATTACTACTGTCACGAAATCGAGGCCGCCGTTGAAGAACTCGAAGGAGTAGAAGTTTCCTATACAGCTGCTTGTGCAGTCAGACAAGCAGGAATTAATATAGATAAACTAGCCATATTCTTCAATACTGCTGTTGCTGATGATGCCAGTTTAGTTACTCTGCTTAAGGAAATTCGGACTGCTGTTGTCAACAAAGTAGGGATAAATCCAGATTATTTAATTCCAGTAAATAAAGAAATTATTCCAAAAACTGCGATTGGGAAAATTCAGCGATCGCAACTCAGCCAACGCTTCAATTCAGGCGAGTTCAAATCAATCATTAAACCCATTGATATCTTACTTGGTAACAGTAATACCATTCCCAACTGGTTTTACCGTCAAGTATGGCAACCTAAATCTTCCATTGCTTTTAATTCTAATCTAAATGTTACTAATTCCACTTTAGTGTTTCTAGATTCTTGCGGATTGGGTCAATATTTATGTCAAATATTGTCCGAAAATAACCTGCCATACATAACTGTTTCACCCAGAGAAGATTTCCGCAAAATCAATCGTTCACATTACACGATTACCCCAGGACAAGCCAAAGATTACCAACTATTATTAGAATCCCTAGCAGCAGATAATATTATCATTGGGCAGATTCTACATTTATGGACTTATGAACAGTATATTGGCGAAGTCAAAAGCAGTGATGCTCTTGAACAAGCACAAGAACATGGGATATACAGTTTATTGTTCTTGACTCAAGCTTTAGCCAAAGTTCAGGGTGCTAATCATGGGGTTCAATTACTATTTATTTCTTCTAATACTCAGTCTATCTCTGTAGATGATTCCATAGCTTACGAGAAATCAGCAGTATTAGGGCTACTGAAAACGATTCCTCAAGAATTACCTTGGTTGAACTGTCGCCACATTGATTTGCCCGTCGCTAAAGTGGAAACAAACGGAGCTTTTATTTTACAAGAGATACAAGTTTCTTCTAAGGAACGAGAGGTAGCTTATAGAAATGGGCAGCGTTTTATTCCTCGTTTAGAACAAGTTGATTTTACAAGCCAACCTAAATCCTCAATTAGCTTCAAACAAGGTGGAACTTATTTAATCACTGGAGGACTGGGTGGTATTGGGATTGAGATTGCGCGATATTTACTGCAACATCACCAAGCTAAATTACTGTTAGTTGGCAGAACTCCTCTAACTCTAGAAAAAAGCATAAAAATCTATCAAGAATTAGAGCCTTTGGGAGGAGAAGTAATTTACGAAGCTGTTGATATTTGTGATTTACAACATCTGCAAATAATAGTTGCAGAAGTACAAAGCAAATGGGGTAAAAATCTGGATGGAATACTTCATTTAGCTGGTGCTTTTCATGAGCAACTTGTAGTTGATGAAACCCAAGAAAGCTTAATATCTATACTGTATCCCAAGGTTTTGGGATCATGGACGCTGCATCAATTAATCAAAGACAATCACGGCAGTATTTTTATTAACTTTTCTTCAGCACACGGTTTTTTTGGTAGCACGGCTGTGGGTGCTTATGCTGCTGCTAATAGTTTTTTGGACTGCTTTTCTCATTACCAAAATACCCACAGTGAATTAGCAAGTTATTGTTTCAGTTGGAGTATGTGGGATGATACAGGGATGAGTCAAGGATATCAGATGAAAAATCTGATCCGCGCTAAAGGTTTCTATATCATGTCTTCCTCTCAAGCAATATCTTCAATGCTGACTGGCTTACAACATCAGCAAACAAATCTATTGATAGGTTTGGATGGTAGTAACCAAAACATTCAACGTTGGCAATCTCAATTCTTTAACTTACAGAAGTTAACAGCTTATTTCACTGCCAGTAATAACGAGGTTAAATTACTAGATTTGCAAGTACAAGACCGCTTTGGTACTTCTTGCACTTGCAACTTAGTACAACTGAACGAAATGCCTTGTCTGGAAAATGGCGAAATTGACCGCACCAGCCTAATGAGGAAAATTAACTCTCAGGAAATTAAGGAAAGAATAGAACCACGCAACGAGATAGAGTACAAAATTGCTCAATGTTGGCAGCAAGTTCTGAAAGTGCCACTTTTAGGCATTTATGATAACTTTTTCGAGTTAGGAGGAAATTCCTTGCTAGCTGGTCAAGTAATTGCGCGGTTACGCGAAGATTTCTCTCTAGAACTGTCTCTTCAGCGTTTGTTTCAAACGCCTACTATTGCTGGTTTAGCTCAAGCTATTGAAGCAATTCAAATATTAACTCAAAACAAAAATACTTTTATTAAAACTCTCGAACAAGAATACGAAGAGGATTATTTATAAAATGTCAGTATTGGAATTTTTATCTTTATTAAATACTTTAGATATCAAAATTTGGATTGAAGAGAATCAGTTACGCTATCGCGCTCCTAAAGGAGCAATGACAGCAGAAATAAAGCAGGAACTTCAGGAACGAAAAACAGAAATCTTGGCTTTTCTGCAAGAAGCTCAAACAGCTACACAATTAACTTTTGTCCCTCTAGTTCCAGTTTCTAGAGATAAAGATTTGCCTTTATCTTTTGCCCAGCAGAGGATATGGTTTCTTTATCAATTGGATGGAGAAAGCTCATTTTACAATGAAAGTTTCCAACTGCGAATTGTTGGTAAGCTCTCTGTCACAGCTTTAGAACAGAGTATCAACGAAATTATTCGTCGTCATGAAGTCTTACGGACTAACTTTCCTACAGTAGAAGGTGTCCCCACTCAGGTTATCAGACCTAATTTGACTATCACCATACCTGTGATAGATGTGCAGGACTTAACAGAAGCTTCAGTAAAACAGATAGTCACTCAGGAAGTTAGCCAGCCCTTTGACTTGGAGACAGATCCTTTAGTTAGAGTCACTCTACTGCGACAAGAACCAGAATCTCATTTGTTGATATTAACCATGCACCACATCATTATGGATGGTTGGTCAATGGGGATATTCTTTAAAGAATTAGCAGCACTCTATCCAGCTTTTACACAAGGAAAAGCGAGTCCCTTACCAGAGTTAACGATACAATATGCTGATTTTGCTCTCTGGCAACGCCAATGGTTAACTCAAGAGGTTCAAGAAAAACAACTTAATTACTGGAAACAACAGTTAGCAGGCGCACCGCCTTTGTTGGAGTTACCAACAGATTCTCCTCGTCCTCCAGAGCAGACTTTCGCTGGTGCTACCACCGAATTTCACATTGATGCAGATTTAACCTCTCAACTGGTAGCCTTCAGCCAAAAGTCAGGTGTTACTTTGTTTATGACCCTGCTGACAGCTTTTGCTGTTTTCCTGCATCGTTACAGTGGTCAGGATGACCTTTGTATTGGTTCTCCTTTTGCTAACCGCGATCGCCAACAAACTAATCCACTAATTGGCTTTTTTGTCAATACCTTGGTGCTGCGTACTCAGGTTGTAGGAAATCCTACCTTCTCCCAGTTACTCGAAAAAGTCCGTTCTGTAGTCTGGGATGCCCATGCCAACCAGGACATCCCATTTGAGCAGGTGGTAGAAGCACTACAGCCGGAACGTTCTCTTGGCTATAACCCTCTGTTTCAGGTGTTGTTTGTTCTCGAAAATTTCTCCCTCGATACTTTAGAGTTACCTGGCGTTAGTCTGACCCCAGAGATGGTAAAGCGTGGTACGTCTAAGTTTGATTTAAGCCTCTCGATGTGGCAGACACAACAGGGATTAATTGGGTCGTGGGAATATAACAGCGATTTGTTTGCGACAGAGACAATTGCAAGGATGATAAGTCATTTTCAGACTTTGTTAGCAGCAATAGTTACAGACCCTCATCAGAAAGTTGGGGAATTACCTTTATTAACCCCCTCAGAACGACATCACTTGTTAGTCGAGTGGAATGATACTCAAGTAGACTATCCTGTTGATAAGTGCATCCATCAGTTATTTGAGGAGCAGGTTGAGAAAACCCCTGATGCTGTGGCTGTGGTGTTTGAGAATCAAAAACTTACTTATCATCAATTGAATTGTCGTGCTAACCAGTTAGCTCATTACTTGCGCTCATTGGGTGTAAAACCAGATGTGTTGGTGGGTATTTGTGTAGAGCGTTCCTTAGACATGGCGATCGCTCTACTTGGTATTCTGAAAGCTGGTGGTGCATACCTACCGCTTGACTCAGAGTATCCCCAAGACCGCTTGAGCTTCATGTTAGAAGATTCTCAAGTTTCGATACTGTTGACTCAGGAGCGACTTCTTGACAGACTCCCGCAGCATCAAGCACAGCTTATCTGTTTAGATGGAGTCTGGGAACAAATTTCTCAAAACAGTCAAGATAACCCAGCCAGTGGAGTCACAGCTTTTAATTTAGCTAATCTTATTTATACTTCCGGTTCAACAGGTAGACCGAAAGGTGTCATGGTTGAGCATAAAGGATTCTGCAACCTAGCTCAAGCTCAAATTGAAACTTTTGGCGTACATTGTGATAGTCGCGTTCTTCAGTTTGCCTCCTTTAGTTTTGATGCTTGTATATCAGAAATTTTGATGGCTTTGGGGTCTGGTGCAACGCTTTACTTGGGAACGAAAGATTCTCTGATGCCAGGGAAGCAATTACTTGATCAATTACGCAATTATGGCATTACCCATATCACCCTACCACCATCGGCGTTAGCAGTAATGCCAGTGGAAGAACTGCCAGCACTGCAAACAATCATTGTCGCTGGAGAAGCTTGTCCTGCGGAATTAATCAAGCAATGGTCTGTGGGGAGAAATTTCTTCAACGCCTACGGCCCAACAGAAGCTAGTGTTTGTGCCACGATCGCTAAATGCAATGACAATGAGAAAATAACTATTGGTAAAGCGATCGCTAACGTCCAAGTCTACATTTTAGACGAGTATTTGCAACCCGTACCTGTGGGTGTACCAGGAGAATTACACATTGGCGGTATTGGGTTAGCCAGAGGCTACCTCAACCGTCCCGAACTAACTCAGGAAAAATTCATCAAAAATCCCCTTGGTGCGGGTCGTCTCTACAAAACCGGGGACTTAGGACGTTATTTAGCAAATGGTAATATCGAATACTTAGGACGGATTGATAATCAAGTAAAAATTCGGGGCTTCCGCATTGAATTGGGAGAAATCGAAGCTGCACTGAGCCAACATGAAAGTGTGCAGATATGTTCTGTCATTGCCCGTGAAGATAATCCCGGTGAGAAACGCCTAGTCGCCTACGTAGTCGGAAAACAGCATTCACCTACAATCAGCCAGTTGAGAGCGTTCCTCTCTAGCCAACTGCCACAATACATGATACCTCATGCTTTTGTGATGCTAGAGTCTTTACCTCTGACTCCCAACGGCAAAGTAGACCGTCGCGCTTTGCCAGCACCAGACTCTCGTGAGGGACTAGAAGTAAGTTTTGTCGCCCCACGCAATCAGACTGAAGAAATATTAACGCAGATATGGGCAGAAGTGCTGAGAGTCAAACAAGTAGGTATTTACGATAACTTCTTTGAACTCGGTGGAGATTCCATTCTCAGTATCCAAATTCTGGCAAAAGCCAAGCAAGCAGGGCTGCAACTGACTCTCAAGCAATTATTTGCACATCAGGCGATCGCACAGTTAGCAGCAGTAGCAGGTACAATAAAGGCGATCGAGGTCAAACAAGAATTAGCCACAGGCACATTACCTCTAACCCCCATTCAACATTGGTTCTTTGAGCAAAATCTCTCCCAGTTGCATCACTTCAATCAAGCATTTTTGCTCTCAGTACCATCTGACCTCAAGTTAGAGCTATTGGAGCAAGCCTTCAAGCAATTGCTAGTACATCACGATGCTCTGCGCTTACGTTTTAAACAGTCTAACTCTACTTGGCAGCAAATTTACTCTGCACCCAATGATAGCGTTGCTTTCTCTTACATAGACTTATCGGCACTTCCCGAAAGTGAACAACAAGCTGCCATTGAAGCTCAAGGGAATTTATCACAGGCGAGTTTAAATCTCTTAGAAAATCTAGTGCAAGTCGCCTTTTTCTATCTAGGTATTGACAAAAGAGCGCGATTACTCATCATTATCCACCACTTAGCAGTTGATGGTGTTTCTTGGCGGATTTTATTAGAAGATTTGCAAACAGCTTACCAGCAACTTGCTCAAGGCAAAGCCATTGCCCTTCCTGCTAAAACAACTTCTTTCCAAGATTGGTCTTTTAAACTAACCGAATATGCACAATCACAAGCCCTCAAATCGGAAGTGGCTTATTGGCTGAATGAATCTCGCGCCGCAGTTCCACCCATCCCAGTTGACTATATAAAAGGGGCAAACACTGTTGCCGCAGCTAACACAATATTATTGTCTTTAAGTGAGGCTGAAACTCATGCTTTACTGCACGATGTACCAAAAGCTTACAACACTCAGATTAACGATGTACTACTGACTGCCTTGGCGTTGGTTTTGAGCAGATGGACTAACTCTGAGAGTGTGCTGTTCAACTTAGAAGGTCATGGACGGGAAGATATTGTTGATGGTGTAGATGTATCACGTACCGTCGGTTGGTTTACAACTATCTTCCCTGTAGTTGTAGAACTCCGAGCAACAGACAATCCAGCAGATACTTTAAAATCTGTCAAAGAACAACTGCGGGCTATTCCCAATAAAGGAATTGGTTACTGCTTATTGCGCTATCTAAGTCAAGATACAGAAATTGCTACCCAACTACAGGCACTACCGCAAGGCCAAATCAGTTTTAACTATTTGGGTCAATTTGATCAACTTGTTAATACAACTTCTTGGATGCAGCCAGCTACCGAGTCGGCGGGGAAAATGCACGGTTTACAGAACAACCGCGCTTATCTGCTAGAGATTGACAGTATTATTGCTGGAGAACAGCTGCGAATAGAGTGGACTTACAGCACAAATCTCCACCAGCACACCACAATCGAAAATCTGGCACAAGAATTTGTCAAGACATTGCAGAGCCTCATTGCTCATTGTTCCTCACCGGAGAGTGGCGGTTACACACCTTCAGATTTTCCGTTAGTCAAGCTCAAACAGGCTGAACTAGACCAAATTTTGATAGGTTTAGGTAAAACTAATTGGCGAAATATTGAAGATATTTACCCACTCGCGCCGATGCAAGAGGGGTTGTTGTTTGAGAGTTTGTACAATCCTGAGAATCAGGTATATTTTGAACAGTTGATTTATACCTTGAGTGGTCAGTTGAACCTACTAGCCTTTGAGCAAGCTTGGCAGCAAGTGGTAGCACGACATTCAATTTTGCGGACTGCTTTTATTTGGGAGCAATTAGACCAACCACTGCAAGTAGTGTATCGACAAGTTGATGTTAAAGTACATATTTATGATTGGCAGCAGCTATCTGTACAAGAGCAACAGCAAAAATTAGAATTTTTATTGCAGTCCCAGCGACAACAGGGTTTCCAACTTTCGCAAGCACCATTGATGCACCTCAGCCTCATTCAATTAGGTGCAGATAGTTATCAATTTGTTTGGAATTTCCATCACTTATTGCTTGATGGTTGGTCAGGGCCTTTGATTTTCAAAGACCTGTTGTATTTTTATCAAGCAATTTCTCAAGGTGAAACTAAGACGCTTCAACCAGCCCAAAGCTACCGCAACTATATTGCTTGGTTACAGCAACAAGATTTAGCCCAAGCTAAAAAGTTTTGGAGACAAAAACTCCAAGGTTTCACCGCACCTACTCCTTTAATAGTTGATAAAGCATCGTCAAAGCGCAAACAGTTAGATTCTAGTTACAGCGAACAAAAAATCCAACTGACACCAGAAGCGACAGCCGCGCTACAGACTTTTGCGCGACAGCATCAACTGACGATGAATAATTTGGTGCAAGGAACTTGGGCATTACTGCTGTGTCGCTACAGTCAAGAAACAAATGTAGTTTTTGGTGCTACTGTGTCCTGTCGTCCGTCATCTTTGATTAGTGTAGAGTCGATGGTGGGACTATTTATCAACACCTTGCCAGTGCGAGTTCAGGTTGCTGCTGAGACTGAAGTGTTGGCGTTGTTGAAGGATTTGCAGGCACAACAAATTGAGTCTGAGCAATATTCATATAGCTCATTGGTAGATATTCAAGGTCTGAGTGATGTCCCTAGAGGAACACCTTTGTTTGAGAGTCTTGTTGTCTTCGATAATTATCCAGTTGATGAGGCAGGGCAGGAAAAAAATTATGGTTTTTCGATAGACAATTTTCACGCCATTGAGCAAACTAATTATCCTCTAACAGTCATGGTGATTCCTGGTCAGGAAATGCTGGTGAGGATTAGCTATGATACTAGCCGATTTGATGATGCTGCGATCGCTCTAATTTTAGAACATTTCCAAACATTGCTCTGTGGAATTGTTGCCCACCCCAAACAGCGAATTTCCCAATTGCCACTGCTAACGCCAGGGGAGCAGCAGTTATTAGATAAATGGAATGATACTCAGGTAGACTATCCCCACCATAAATGTATCCATCAGTTGTTTGAGGAGCAGGTACAGCGTACACCCAATGCTGTAGCTGTGGAGTTTGGGAATCAACAACTGACCTATTATGAGTTGAATTGTCGTGCTAACTCTTTGGCGCACTACCTCAAGTCTTTGGGCGTAAAACCCGATGTGTTGGTGGGTATTTGTGTTGAGCGTTCTATAGAAATGGTTGTCGGACTGTTAGGTATTCTGAAAGCTGGTGGTGCATATCTGCCACTTGACCCAGAGTATCCTACAGAGCGTTTGGCTTTCATGTTAGAAGATGCTCAAGTTTCAGTGTTGCTAACTCAGCAATCACTCCTGGCCAGACTGCCCCAGCATCAAGCACAGCTTGTCTGTTTGGATACTGACGCTCAAGTGATTTCCCAGGCGAGCCAGGACAATCTCATCTCTGGTGTACAAGCCAATGACTTGGCTTATGTAATTTATACCTCTGGCTCTACAGGTAAACCGAAGGGAGTGGCGATGACTCAACTTCCCTTGTGCAACCTGATGCTGTGGCAACTGCAAAATACAAAACTTTCTAGTGGGACAAAAACGCTACAATTTGCTCCCATCAGCTTTGATGTGTCCTTTCAAGAAATGTTCTCCACTTGGTTTTCTGGAGGCACATTGCTGTTGATTACAGAGGAATTGCGCCGTGATGCCTTAGCTTTATTAGGATTTCTGCAAGAAAAAGGTGTGGAGAGACTTTTTGTTCCCTTTGTCGCCTTACAGCAACTAGCTGAAGTAGCCGTTGGTAGTGAAAAATTTGCTAGTCATCTTCGAGAAATCATTACTGCTGGCGAACAGTTGCAGATTACTCCTGCGATTTCTCAATGGTTCAGCAAACTAGGCGATTGTACTCTGCACAATCATTATGGGCCATCAGAAAGTCATGTGGTCGTCACTTTTACCCTGCCTAACACCGTAGAGACATGGCCGCTACTGCCTGCGATTGGAAAGCCAGTTGCCAATACACAGATTCATATCTTAGATAAAAATTTACAGCCTGTCCCCGTCAGTGTACCTGGAGAGTTGTACATCGGTGGTGTTGCGTTGGCTAGAGGCTACCTCAACCGTCCAGAGTTAACACAGGAAAGATTTATCAATAATCCGTTTGAGAAGGCAGAAGGCAGGGGGCAGAAGGCAGAAGGGAGTAGATTATATAAAACTGGGGACTTAGCTCGCTATTTACCAGATGGCAATATTGAATACTTAGGGCGCATTGACTCACAAGTAAAAATACGTGGTTTCCGTATTGAATTGGGTGAGGTGGAAGCAGCACTGAGCCAGTATGAAAATGTGGAGGGGTGTTGTGTCATTGCCCGTGAAGATACCCCTGGAGATAAACGCTTAGTTGCATATTTGGTAGCACATCAGGACTGTACACCCACAGTTAACGAACTGCGGCAATTCTTGAAAGCCAAGTTGCCAGAGTACATGGTTCCTAGTGCTTTTGTGATTATGGAGTCCTTACCACTAACTCCTAGCGGTAAAGTAGACCGCCGTGCTTTACCTGCACCGGATTTACTAAGCACTAACTCAGATCAATATGTCGCTCCACGCACCCCAATTGAAGAACTGTTAGTGCAAATTTGGGCGCAAGTCTTGAAAGTAGAGCAAGTAGGTATTAATGATAACTTCTTTGAACTGGGGGGACACTCACTACTAGCAACACAATTGGTTTCCCGCATCCGCAACATTTTCAATGTAGAACTACCATTGTATGAGTTGTTTACTGCCCCTACAGTTGCCGAATTAGCCCAGATAATTGGCCAGTTACAGCAACACAGTATAAAACTCTCTGCACCGCCTATCTTCAGGAGAGCAGAAAATTCAGACTTACCAATGTCTTTTGCTCAACAGCGTTTGTGGTTCTTAGACCAATTCGAGTCGAACAGTGTCTTATACAATATACCTACTGCTTTGCGTCTAGTAGGGAAACTCCAGATTGCAGCGTTAGAACAAAGCTTACAAGAAATTACTCATCGCCACGAAGCTTTACGTACCAATTTCATCACTGTTGATGGAAAACCAACACAAATTATTGGGGAACAGGAAACAGGTTATGGGGAACGGGGAATACTATCAATTGTTGATTTGCAAAATTTATCGACAATTGAGCAGGAAAGAACCGTAGAGGAATTAGCGCAAAAACAAATTATTGAACGATTTGACCTGGCAAAAGAAGCATTAATTAGAGTGACATTACTATTACTGAACGAGACAGAACAAGTCTTGTTAGTGTGTATGCACCATATTGTCTCTGATGGTTGGTCAATGGGTGTTTTTGTCCAAGAACTCACACAACTATATAATGCTTATTCTCAAGGTCAACCGTCACCTTTAGCACCACTGTCGATTCAGTACGCAGATTTTGCGATTTGGCAAAGAAACTGGTTGCAAGGGGTGGTACTAGAAAGCCAACTGAGTTACTGGCAACAGCAACTAAAAGATGCACCTGATGTATTGTCATTACCAACTGACCGACCAAGACATGCTGTGCAGACTGTGGCTGGCGCACATCATGAGTTTGCATTGTCAGTTGAGTTAACTGATAAATTGGTAAAACTGAGCCAGGAGCAAGGTGTCACCTTATTTATGACGCTTTTGGCAGCATACAATACCTTGCTTTACCGCTACACAGGACAATCAGATATTTTGGTGGGTTCTCCTATTGCTAACCGCGATCGCTCTGAAATAGAAGGGTTAATTGGCTTTTTTGTCAATACCTTAGTAATGCGTACTAACGTTGCAGGTAATCCGCGCTTTAGTGAATTACTCTTTCGTGTGCGAGAAATGGCTCTCGGAGCTTATGCTCATCAACACTTACCGTTTGAAATGCTGGTGGAAGCATTACAACCAGAACGGGATTTATCCCATACACCACTGTTCCAAGTAATGTTTAACCTGCAAAATGCACCTGTGTCTGAGTTGGATTTAAACGGGTTAACTGTTAGTTCAGTACCACTCAAAAGTGTGACAGCTGCATTTGATATGACCTTATTCATGCAGAACACTCCTAACGGACTGGTGGGAGTGTGGGAGTACAACACTGATTTGTTTGACCACAGCACCATCGAACGGATGATTGGTCATTTTGTGACTTTGCTGGAAGCAGTTGTCGCTAATCCCCAAGAGCGAATTGATCAATTGCCAATACTAACAGCAGTTGAGCGACAAAAGTTACTGGTTGAGTGGAATGATACTCAGGCTGATTATCCTGGGGATAAATGTCTGCATCAATTATTTGAGCAGCAGGCAGAACTGACACCCGATGCTGTAGCAGTGGTGTTTGATAAACAACAACTAACTTATCAAGAGTTAAACATCCAAGCGAATCAATTAGCACATTATCTACAATCTCTAGGTGTGGGGCCAGAGGTTTTGGTCGGGATTTATTTAGAGCGTTCTTTATCTATGACTGTGGCATTGTTAGCCGTCCTCAAAGCCGGTGGCGGTTACGTTCCTCTAGACATAGATTATCCCCAGCAGCGATTAGCTTATATATCAGAAGACTCGCAAATTTCTGTGCTGATTACACAGGATAAATTACTCAATTCCTTGTCAGTTGAAGGCGTGAAAGTCATTGTCTTAGACAAAGAGTTTGAAATACTCAATTCTCAAGATCAAGAAAATTCGGTGACTCAAGTACAATCCGAAAACTTGGCTTGTGTATTGTATACTTCTGGGTCTACTGGCAAACCCAAAGGCGTGATGTTGACTCATGCAGCTTTGGTTAATCATTGTAGTGCCATTAGTGAAGCATTTGGTTTGACAAGTAGCGATGCCTACGGCGGGCAAAGCCAACGCGTTTTACAATTTGCCGCTTTTGGCTTTGATGTCGCAGTAGAAGAAATCTTCCCCACTTGGTTTAAAGGTGGAACAGTAGTATTAAGACCAGCGCAAATGTTTTCTTCCTTTGCCAGTTTTTCCCAATTTATTGAACAACAAAAGTTGAGTGTCTTGACTCTCACTCCAGCCTACTGGCATGAATGGATGGTAGCAGTATCTCAATCCTATGCCACCGTGCCGCAAAGTCTACGCTTATTAACTGTGGGTGGGGATACAGTTCTGCCAGAAACAGTGACAATGTGGCAGCAATTGGTAGGCGAACGTGTCACTTGTCTCAATGCTTACGGCCCCACCGAAGCATCAGTTACAGCCGTAGTCTATGATGTACAGAATTTTCAATTAGAAAAAACCAATACAGTTCCCATCGGTCGTCCTGTCGCTAATACAGCAATTTACATCCTCGACAGTAATCTCCAACCAGTACCGATTGGAGTTAAAGGCGAATTATACATCGGTGGTGTGCGTTTAGCACGGGGTTATCTCAACCGTCCTGAGTTGACAGAAGACAAATTTATTCTCAACCCCTTTCAAAGAGGCAGGGAGCAGGGGAAAAATTCATCAGCACTCAGCACTCAGCACTCAGCACTTTTATATAAAACAGGGGATTTAGCACGTTATCTTCCCGACGGTAACATCGAGTTTATCGGTCGAATTGATGATGTAGTGAAAATCCGAGGTTTTCGCGTTGCACTTGGGGAAATTGAAAGTCTATTGGTTCAACATCCTGATGTCATTACCCAGGCGGTAATGCTAAGAGAAGACCAACCAGGTCATAAGCAGTTAGTTGCATATATTGTCTCTAGTAACCCAGCTTTAGACCAAAATGACTTACAAAGCTTCTTGAAACAAAAGCTGCCAAACTACATGATCCCAACAGCTTTCGTGATGCTGGAGACTTTGCCACTCAATGCTAATGGAAAAGTTGACCGTCGCGCACTACCCGCTCCACAGCAAGACATTGACCTAAGCAACTTTGTTTTACCCCATACGCCAACACAAAAACTAATAGCAGATATTTGGAGCAGTGTTTTAGGAACAATACAGCTAGGCATTCACAACAACTTTTTTTGATATGGGGGGAAATTCTTTACGTGCTATCCAGGTGATGTCTCTGTTGAGAGAGACTGTACAACTAGAGTTACCCCTACGTTATCTATTTGAGAACCCTACAGTTTCAGAACTGGCAGAAAAAGTCGATAGCTTACAAATAAACCAGACTAAGACAATTAACACTGCAACTATCAACGATTTAAAAGCAGAAGCAGTCTTAGATTCTAGCATTCGTATCCCAACCACATCTTTTGAATTCATAAACCAACCCAAGCGGATTTTTTTAACGGGAGTAACAGGTTTTTTGGGAAGTCATTTACTGCATGAACTCCTACAACAAACTGAGGCTGATATTTATTGCTTGATTCGCGCTACCAATGTTGAACAAGCACAGCAGAGGTTGCAAAGTAAACTTAAATTCTACCAACTCTGGGAAGGAATAAAGAGCGATCGCATCATTCCTGTAGTCGGAGATTTAACGAAAAACTATTTAGGCCTTTCTACATCACAATTTCAACACTTAGCTAGTCAGATAGATGTGATCTATCACTGTGGTGCTTGGATCAATGTTATCTATCCTTACTCTGTTTTAAAAGCAGCTAATGTACTTGGAACTCAAGAAATCATCCGATTAGCTAGTGAAACTAAAGTCAAACCTTTGCACTTTATCTCCACAACATCTGTTTTAGCAGCATCGTCTCAAAATGAAGCTGGATTAATTCTTGAATCAGACCCCCTTGACCAATATCAAACCCTTGACAATGGCTATATCCAAAGCAAGTGGGTAGCAGAAAAATTAGTTATGCAAGCCCGCGACTTAGGACTTCCTGTTTCTATTTATCGAGCATCAAGGATAACAGGACACAGCCAAACTGGGATTAGTAACACAGATGATTTATTTTGCAGGCTAGTGAAAGGTTGCATACAAATGAAAATGGCTCCAGATATTGACATGGAAGATAATTTGACTCCTGTAGACTATGTGAGCAAGATGATTGTTCATCTGTCACATCAGAAAGAATCTTTAGGAAAAGCATTTCATTTAGTTAATCCTGACTCTACTCCAGTCAAGCATTTGTTTAACTTAATTCGCTCTTTAGGATATCCTTTGCAACTAATTTCTTTAGAGCAATGGCATTCAGAAATTTCACGTCATAGTAAAATATCTGACACAGATAATTTAGACTTTTTGTCTCATATCATTACAAAAACTACGATAAAAAGCGGTCAAGAACCAAAAATTGACTATCAAAATACTATGAATGGACTAGTAAATACTGATATTATGTATCCTCTGTTAGACCAAAATTTACTTAAAACTTACATCTCCTACTTCATCAGTAGCGGTTTTATAGATGACCAATTAGTAACAGAGCAAATTGCACTTGGTAATAAGGCAAACTAACCTGGCAAAAATGCCAATGCGATCGCCTCCATCAACCTACTCAAATTACCACTCGCTGGGGATATTAAGTGAATGGAAACATCAATGTTAATTATTCAGCTAACTAGGTGGTCTTAATGTTAAATCTAAACCACCAATTATATTTACTAATTTCAAATTTTTTGGAGAAGCATCAAAAACTAGAAAAATTCAAACAATTATCCAATAGTGCAACTTTTGATAGTTCTGTGAAATTTCTAGGAAATTGTGATAATT
The DNA here is from genome assembly GCF_001298445.1 of Nostoc piscinale CENA21. Taxonomy (NCBI): domain Bacteria; kingdom Bacillati; phylum Cyanobacteriota; class Cyanophyceae; order Nostocales; family Nostocaceae; genus Nostoc; species Nostoc piscinale. Next base: position 2,831,458 of record NZ_CP012036.1, read on the forward strand.
GGATGAATGATAAAAGCTTAATCACAATCGGTAAAAATGGACTAATTTTGGGTGAATTGGCTGTATTCTCCTATGGTGGGAAAATAGAAATAGGTGAAGATTGCTATATTGGTGAGGGAACGCGAATTAGATCAGCTAACTCTATCAAAATTGGTAATGAAGTGGTAATCTCAGATAATGTTACCATTTATGATACAGATGCCCATTCATTAAATCATGCTTTAAGACACAAAGAATTTGTTGAAGTCGTCATTCAAGATAATCTGATTAAAGATGCTAAAGAGCTAGACGTAAAATCAGCTCCAGTGATCATAGAAGATCATGTTTGGATTGGATTTAATGCAGCTATTCTTAAGGGAGTTACTATCGGCAAAGGAGCTATTATTGGTGCTAGTTCTGTTGTCACTAAAGATGTGGAAGCCTTCACCGTCGTTGTGGGTAATCCGGCTAAAGTTATTAAAAAATTACTCAATTAACAATGATTCAGAATAGCGAGCGCCTATTAAATTTAGATGACAGTAACACCACAGAATGGGACGATAAAGAATGGCAATGATAGTGAATAGATTTAATATTTTTTTAGTCAATCTTAATCTGACCATCGGTAGTGAAATTCAAAAAACATACCCTTGTGTAGTCATCTCACCAAAAGAGATGCTGCTGGTCTTTACGAGTTAGAAAAAAGCGGTATGCGAACTATTGTTTCTAATGCGGTGATAACTGCTTTAAGTTGCACTCAGCAATTAAGTAATATGACTTAAACAAGCAACTCTACTCAGTGTGATTTTGATAACTATTAAATTTAATTCTCAGAAAATTAATTTATTTCTCAAATATGCCAACCCAAGTTATTCAATCTCAATCCTCAACAAATTATTTTTCAGATTTTTCTCAATTTTGGGAAAATATCAAAACGATTACAGGCCCTTACTGGTATCCAACAAAGCCAGGGGAAAGAGCATTTTCAGAAGTGATTCGTGCTTGGGGGATGCTCATTCTCTTAATCTTCTTAATCATTGCTCTTGTAAGTGTAAATGTTTTTACCAACTTCCTAAATCGCTATTTAGTCGATGTCATCATTACAGAAAAAAAATATTGCTAAATTTTTTTGATGCTGTCTGGCTTTATAGCATAGCTCTAGTCTTTGTAACAATCTTGGTAGGATTTTCTAAATTTGTGAGAAAACAAATAGCAATTGATTGGTATCAATGGCTAAATAACTACACTTTATCAAAATATTTGAGCAATCAAGCTTATTATAAAATCAATTTTAAATCAGATATTGATAATCCAGACCAACGTCTATCTCAAGAAATTGAACCTATCGCCAGTAATGCTCTCAGTTTTTCAGCTACTTTCCTCGAAAAAATACTGGAAATGGTAGCTTTTATTTTAATTATTTGGTCAATTTCACAAGAAGTTGCAATTATTTTACTTGTTTATACAATTATAGGCAATTTGATTGCCGTTTTCTTGACTCAAGCATTAAATAAGATTAATCAAAAAGAGCTTGCATCGAAGGCTGACTATAACTATTGTCTGACTCATGTTCGTAATCATGCTGAATCCATAGCTTTTTTCCGGGGAGAGAATCAAGAATTAAATATCATTGGAAGAAGATTTAGCAATCTGATCAAAGATGCTAAACACAAGATTAATTGGGAAAGAAATCAAGATATTTATAATAGAGGATATCAGGCTGTAATTGAAATATTTCCCTTTTTAATACTTGGGCCTTTATATATTGCAAATCAATTAAGTTTTGGAGAAATCAGCCAAGCCTCTTTATCCGCGTATCTTTTTTCTAATTCTGTAGCGGAATTAATAAATGAATTTGGAGTTTCTGGAAGGTTTTATAGTTATGTTGAGCGTTTAACTGAGTTTTCAAATGCTTTAGAAGAAGTAGCTAAACAACTAGAAAATGTCAGTACCATCAAAACAATAGAAGATACTCATCTCACGTTTGAGAATGTCACCTTACAAACACCCAACTATGAGCAAGTGATTGTCAAAGATTTGTCACTGTCTGTTCAGCGAGGAGAAGGCTTATTAATTATAGGGCCGAGTGGTCGAGGAAAAAGCTCTTTATTGAGAGCGATCGCAGGTTTATGGAATGCAGGAACTGGTCGTTTAGTCCGACCACCTCTAGAAGAAGCTTTATTCTTACCCCAACGTCCTTACATAATTTTGGGAACTTTACGCGAACAGTTACTTTATCCTAATACCAATCTTCAAATGACCGATGCACAACTGAGAACAGTTTTGCAACAAGTTAACCTACAAAATGTGCTAAATCGAGTCGAAGGCTTTGATACAGAAGTTCCTTGGGAAAATATATTATCGCTAGGAGAACAACAACGCCTAGCATTTGCACGACTATTAATTACTCATCCTCGCTTCACTATATTAGACGAAGCAACAAGTGCCTTAGATTTAACTAATGAAGGGCTTTTATATCAACAATTACATGAGACAAAAACAACTTTTATTAGTGTCGGACATCGAGAGAGTCTATTTCAATATCATCAATGGGTGCTAGAACTCTCAGAAAATTCTACTTGGCAACTTGTGAGCGTGGAAGATTATCAGCGACAAAAAGCAATAGTTACTAATCCTCCTGAAGAAAATGTTCAAATCACTATAGAAGATGATATTCCTAATCATCCATTACAAATTCAACCAAAAAACAGGGGAGTAACAAACACAATTGAAGGGTTTTCTCACAAAGAAATGCAGACATTAACAGACTATTCACTTGGCACCATCAGAAGCAGAGCAAGCCAAGGAAAGTCTATCACTGCTAAAGACGGCATTACCTACCGCTACAACAAAGACCCCAACGTATTGAAATGGGTCAGAGTTTAGCGAATACTCATACTTTTTGGGTGTAAGGGTGTGGCAGTAAGGGTTTTGCTCACTCACACCCTACATTCTGATATAACCCTTGTAGAATCAGCCTTTTTATTATTTGATAGCGTTAACTTCTGAGAATAACAGTCAAACCAACGTTCCCAATAATCTTGTTTTTTTGTTAATTTCCCTATAACGCGGTTATATTTAGCAAACCAGCTTTCCCAATAATCGTTTGTTTCTTTAACGCAACCATCACAGGTTGGGCAACCAGCTTTACATTGAGGTACTGTGTGAATTGTGCCAACACAGTCTGTGCAAAGTTCCGAATCAATCCAGTGGCGTGTGCCTTCTACTTTAATTGCTCCGGTGGGACATACAGACTCACAGAGATTGCAAGAAATACATTGGCTGGTAATCTTATAAGCCATGATTATTCTCCTTGCGAATGAGAGAAGTGTGAAGTGTGAAGTTGAAAGGTAAAGGCAAAAGGTAAAAGGTAAAAGGCAAAATAAATATAGTCTTTTACCTTTTTACTTTTTACTTTTTACTTCTTGTTCCCTAATTCTTTGACGTATTGTTCGTAAAACTCTAAAGCAACTTTCTCGATTACGTCGTAAGCTTCAACGGTCTGTATGCCAGCTTCGTGCAATTTTTCTTTGGGACAGTTGCCAATCTTAGAAACCAATACTGCTTTACAATCTGCAATTGTCTTCATAATATTCTCTGCGGTGGCGGCTTCACCGTATCCACCTTGACAATATTGATCAATCTTGCGGTGACTGATAAAGCGAACTTCGTTGCCATCGACTTCGTAAACTTGGAATTCTTTGACATGACCGAAGTGTTGGTTAACCAATCCGCCGCCTTTGGTTGCAACTGCAACTAAGATTTTAGGATTGTTGGCAATTTGCTGTTTGCCGGCTTTTGCCTTTTCTTTGGCTGCTTTGATTTCTTCTCTAAATTTCTCAATACCTTCGTGAACTTCTTGGCGCTTGGTGAGGTCGTATTCTGGAGCCATTTCCAAGAAATTCTCTTTAGTGAATTCTTGGCTGCGGTCTTCACCTAACAAACCAATAGCATCTGCACGGCATTGACGGCAGTGGCGCATCATTTTCATGTTGCCGGCGCACTGGTCTTGAACTGATTTGAGTTCTTTTTGTGAGGGGCCGCGTTGACCTGTTAAGCCGAAGTGTGTACCGTGTTCTGGTGCAGAAATCAAAGGCATGATGTTGTGCAAGAATGCACCACGCTCACGAATTGCCTTATTGACTTCCACTAAGTGTTGGTCGTTGATTCCGGGAATCATCACGGAGTTGACCTTGCACAGAATGTCGGCTTCTCTCAGAGCTTGTAAGCCTTCTAACTGCTTTTCGAGCAGAATTCTGGCTCCTTCAATACCTCTGTAACGTCTGCGCTTATAGTGAACCCATGAGTAAATCTGCGCGCCGATTTCTGGGTCGATGGTATTTAGGGTGATAGTAACGTGATCTATATTTAATTGTTTAATGCGATCGATGTATTCAGTTAACATCAAACCATTGGTTGATAAACAAAGCTTGATATCTGGTGCTTTGTCTGCAATCAATTCAAAGGTACGGAATGTTTTGTCTGGGTTGGCTAGAGGGTCGCCAGGGCCAGCAATTCCCAAAACTGTCATTTGAGGAATCTTGCCAGCGATAACCAACGCTTTGTGTGCTGCTTCTTCCGGTGTAAGTAACTCGCTCACTACACCAGGACGGCTTTCGTTGGCGCAGTCATATTTGCGGTTGCAATAGTTGCATTGAATGTTGCAAGCAGGTGCAACTGCAACGTGCATTCTCGCGTAATGGTGGTGAGCTTCTTCGCTGTAGCAGGGATGTTTAGCAATGCGTTCTTGGAGCTTTTCGTCCATTTCCACGGTGGCGCTGCTTTTGCTGTCGCATCCGCAACCACCAGATTTTGCTTGGGTAGGTGTCGATTCAGTAACGGAGGAGCCTGTAACCTGTGGTGTCATTGAATTTCGCAAATGTCGGTGGACTAAGCTGCCACTGTGGGAGATGCCGTTGCTATTTTATTTGCCCTAGTAGAATGGAAGTCACGCGCCAGTTGCTTCAAGTCGGCTTCGCCGACGACAGTTGCTACAACGGAGGGAACCTCCCTTCGGGTGACGCTCCTGCGTCGCTAACGCTGCGCTAACACCACTTTGCTTATGCCGGGAAACCCGTCCACCGCAAGTGGTTCACCGCAACGCACTGTCTCCCCAACGCACTGGCTTGGCTATCACACTGCCCGCAAGAGTGCATCCTTTGGTTGTAGCAAAGCCACTTGGTGGGCAACTTCGCTGATGATGGCAGGCTATGAATCCTTGTGTTTCGGCTGGTGTGTGTCAACTTTAAGGTTGTGGGTAGAGTTGGTGTGTATAGCCGTGACTTCGATTCACCGAGGCATGGTGCTATCTCATCCCTCCACTCACTTTTGGCTCTCTGTTTTGTTTCGAGCCATTGGTGATTGGCGATATATGATTTATAGCAGCCGTTTTTGAGCAGGGCTGATGGTTATTTTTGGATAGAATTTATTGGATTTATTAGGTTTGTACTCAAATCTGCAAACCTAAATAGAGAGCTATAAAAAAGTTTATAAATTTTATTTTTGGGTAGAGGTTCTAGTATTTTTAGGTCAGGGTTCTTGTATTTTTAGAGTGGGGTTTAGGATTTCTTTGTACTCAGCTATAACGTAATCTCAGCAAGACTTTTAAGCGATTTGCTGCTAATTTCGAGATACAAAAAGTTGTACTCAACTACCCCTTAAATTCTGCTTAAAACCGCGACGGCTCAAGGATTTAGGGGAAAAACTGGAGTAGATTTGTTGGTACTACTCCAGATACGTGCGAAATTCAATTCTGTATACAACATATCATTTTTTTTTAGGGAAAAATGTAATTTACATTTTCTTAATTTTTGTCAGTTTAATGAAATTAAATCGCACTGGAAAGTATGATATTGTTAGGCTTTACGGTTCTTGTTCGAGTCAAAGTTAATGAATATTATTTGCAAAAATTAATTTTTTTATATAAAAAGTAAAATATTTTGATATGCAAATAGAAGCATATTTAACAGATAGCATCAAAAGTTAATTACGGCACAAACTGGGGGCGATCGCTACAAATTACTAAACATTGCCATAAGAGGATGTTTGGCAAGCCAAAAAAAGCTCCAGTAAAGGTCTTCTGTCATTAATTGCTTGGTGCAAGATTTGAACATACACCTTACATCCAGCCTCATACACTCAAAAGCCCAGCCATAATGGCCGGGCTTTTGAGAAAGGCAGTGGGGCTATATTCCCCAAATTTACATATAGAGTTTCTGTATAAATCGCTGTACTGATAGGTAATACCACTGCACCAAGATAAATTCCGGAAACCCAGGAAAAATTTTTTTGGGAATTTGTCTAACTATTTTGGACTTACCCATAAAGTTTGTCTGTGGAGACTGGGTGAAGGGGAGCCAGTTGCGTGATAAGGCAGCGCGGTCTTGGGGGTTTCCCGACTTGAGCAAACTGGCATGTGTAAGGGTTTTGGATACATACACCCCTATACCCGTACACCCTTGATTTTGCTCAGTCCTAATATTTTGGACAATACTCATGCACAACTGACAACCCCAGCCTTTAGGATTTAAAAGGAGAGTCTGGTTGTGAAAACAGATGAACGAAACATTGGGTAGCTGGGAAGAATGGGTAACTGTTTTGGGTTATGTGGCGTTTACGGTGTTTATCATTGTTTGTGTGTTTGCCACCCAGAGAAAATAACTTTGAGAAAAGTCAGGGTTTTTTGAAAAATTTACAGATGAACTGGCCAAGGTCTTGATTTTCCAATGGTACAACAGTCCCATCTGACTGAATTTTGACTTTTTGACGGCAGTTGTACACTTCAAGAGGTGTTTTTTCACCATCTACGCTAAGAACTACCCGATATTCCCAATAATTTTTGGCGCTGCGGTTAATGCTGAGAATGCAAATCTGATGACCATTGTAATTACGGCATACAGAAGCATAAGCGGGAAAGATGTAGAAATTAGAGAGTATAAGTAGCAATATCAGGACAAAATATTTCATCTGGCGCAATTTCTGGAAAATCCACTCTCATCGGTTGAAATGCTGTAAGTCATATTTCCAACAAGCGTTAGCACAATAATTGTCAGTAGGCATTTTAGCGGCGATCGCACCTTCATCAGCACAAAATCATTAATTATTTACTAATTTTTGCCGTTCATGTGGCATAAGCTAAGATAGCCCTCATGATTTGAGTTATAAAGTGAACTTAAATATCTGAAAAAGCAGTCTAGCTCACATGCTATTCTTAACTTGTTTTGCTGCAACCAGATGCGGAGGTTGAGTTCCAGCTGTTCTCAAATCAAATGAATGAGCCTGACTGCACCATATTATTGACGTGAAATGGAGGATGTATTTTTTTCTCGTTAAAAAATAAACAAATTATTATAATTCCGTTTATGTTAATAAATAAAGTAAATAACAATTAGTGTTTGTTAAAATAAAAATGGCATAAGTAGAATTTTATTATAAATAGTATATTTAGGGAAATCATAGATTGCTTGCAAGCAGATTTTTAAGCTTTCAAGCCTTAAATTAGTATCAAATAAAAACAAGGAACAGCGCATGAAATTTGGAATCGATATCGGACATAACTCTCCACCAGATACAGGTGCTAGAGGCATCAAAATAGAAGATAATTTAACACTAGAAGTAGGTAATAAAGTTATAGCAAAACTCAAAGCATTGGGACATGAGGTTATATCTTGTAGGCCAGACCGGCCAAGTTCCTCGGTAAAAGATTCCCTTTCTCAAAGAGTAAATAAAGCCAATGCTAACCGAGTAGACATCTTTGTTTCCATACATTTTAATTCCTTTAACGGTCAAGCCAACGGTACAGAAGTTTTTGCAGGTAGTGAAACGAGTAGAAAAATAGCAAAGCCTGTGCTAGATGAAATTGTCAAATTAGGATTTTTTAACAGGGGTGTTAAGAGTGGTTCCCACTTATTTGTAATTAGAAATACAAATATGCCCGCGATTTTAGTTGAAGGTTGCTTTATCGATTCCCAAAAAGATATTAATCTGTTTAACTCAGAAACAATGGCTAATGCTATTGTCAAAGGCTTGACTGGTCAAGTACCAACTACTCCAGTTCCGCCTGTACCAGATGAAGAACAGAATGTTGATACAACAACCCTCAGATTACAAAAAGCTTTAAATCGGTTAAAAATCACCGATAAAAATGGTAAGCCACTAGTAGAAGATAATATATTGGGCGAAATTACTAGTTCTGCTGTAGAAAATTTTCAAAAAATTGTTGCCATATCACCATCAGGTGTTGCTAACACATCTACATGGAATGCAATTAATTTGATTTTGGCTAAACGCATCATCCGCCCAAACCATGCTGGTGGAACAGTTGTGAGATACTTACAATACCGGGTTGGTGTGGAAAATGATGGGGTTTATGGGCCACAAACAGAAGCAGCAATGAAAAAATATCAGCAGCAAAATGGTTTAACTGCTGATGGAATTGTTGGGCCAAATACTTGGCAAAAATTAATTGGCTAATTATTAGCAATAAAGTCAGGCAAAATAAATAAGTGTAAGGGTGTATGTATCTCAAACCCTTACACCCTTATATCTCTAATCCTTGATTTTTCGTTTTTATGCGTCAGTCCTAGAAAATATTTTGCCTGGAGAAATTTAGCCACGATTTTTTTCTAATAACAGCATCATAATTAAACTTAACAAAATTTGTTGTTCTTCGCGATCGCTAACTTGATCAACAGCTTTAATAATAAATTTCCGCGACAAGAAAGTTGGAATTTTCTCCAACCGCATCACCACCGTACCATCTGCCCGACTCACTAAATAGATAGGGTTGAACACGAAACCCGTAAACATACCCACAACGGGAATTTCTGCAAATAAAGCATCTGCAACCTTCACCCAAGGATTTTTTTCTTGGATAGTTAAATAAGTATTTTCGCCATCAAAAATGTCATAACGCGCTCGCCAAATAGATTTTAAACCGCGACGCTTGACCGCACCGATATTTGTACCGTTAGTGTCGCTAAATTCATAACGAGCCGAGAAATCAATAATGCGATCGGCTTTGATGTAGTATTGAGGGTTAGTTTGTTCAGCATCAGCAAAAATTGTTATCGCTTCTTTGAGCTTAAAAAGTTTCTGTTTAACGTAGAAAACTAAATTACCCTGAGCGTTAACAATAGAGATTTGCGGTGCTAATGCCCAAAATTTAAATGTAAGTTCCAAAGGATACTGCATAATTTAGTAGAAGCAACAAGGTTGATTGCTCTATTAATCCCAAAAGCAGTAAATAACCAATGTTTTTGTAACTAATATATACAAACTGAGACATTAATTTATCTTTGAAGGCAGGAGGAAAACTGATACTAAACTTCTGCGGGGAGGTAGGGAACAGGAAAAGAGTTTGTGTAATTAATTCCGTATAGGTACTTATGAGTCAATATCTTTTTAAACGCTCATTTGCTGAAAACTCAGATATTAGTGACAAGTTATTTGACTTACTAGAAATTGTGTTTCCTGGTATTAGAGATGGAGCAGAACAAATTCAGCGATTAGGTGTATCGTGGGAAAGTGCTTCCACACCATTTATCAAGTTTCAGAACGACATAGCAATTAGTCATGTAGGGGTATTGGAAATTCCAATGCAAATCATGAGTCAGACTCTGACAGTGGGAGGAATTCATGCTGTTGCTACCCATCCAGAATTTCAAAGACGCGGCTATTACCGTGAAGTAATGACAGAGGTATTAAAATATTGCGACCAATTATATAAAACTCTTGTCTTAACTACATCCAATCCCGAATTCTACACGCCCTTTGGCTTTCGCATTATTCCAGAATACTTATTTAAAACCAAGTGTAGGGTACAAGCTGGCAGCAACGGCTTTCGAGTTTTAGATATTGCTGATGATCAAGAGATAGAATTATTGCACAGATTGTTAGAAGTGCGATCGCCTGTTTCTCATATCATTGGAATTGTTAAAGAAAAACCTTTATTCTGCTTTAACGAAGGTGGCAGAAGTTTATATTATGCAGCAGATTTAGATTTAATTAGCTGCATGAGCAGAGAAAACAACCAACTGCATATTTTTGATTTAGTTGCATCACAAATCTATCCCTTAACAGAAATTCTGTCCCGCATTCCCCAAACCATCGAAGAAGTGTTTATCTACTTTAGCCCAGAACTGCTGGATATAGAAAAGACTGAGGCTTTTCCCCATAAACTAGACGATGGCGTGCTGATGGTTCGTGGCGAGTTTGCGGCTGAAGGACAGAAGTTTATGCTACCGCGTTCGGGACGTTGTTAATGATCATGGATGGGAGGAATTTTTCAGAAATCTGCCAAGAGGCTGCATAAAAAAATCTAGGTCAACCTATTGAGTTAGTGAAGGGATTAAACCCCAGAAACAAAAACTAAAACATTAGGAGACCAGATTATGAAATTCCGTCATCTCACTAGTTCTTTATTGACCGCTACTGCACTTTTGACCACTACATTCCCCGCTTTTGCTGGCCCCTTTGATGTCAAACCGTCTGGAATATTCCGCCCTGCTAATGTGATTCCTGGGGCTGTTGGTAATGTAAATGTGAATAAATCTACACCCAGTACACCCAGCAATCCAGTAGGTAATAGTGAAATTCAAGGCTTAGGCGACCATCAATCTTGGGTTGACCACAACACTCTCGCCAATGACCCCCGCGCTTTGTGTAGTGATGTTGGCTTGGGTAACAACACCCGCAATAATTCCAGCAAAATTGCTTTAGCAACTTCTACTAGCACTCGTTCCAGTTCTTCTCGTAGTCATAATGATGGTGGTGGTGGTGGTGTCAGCATTTTTGGAATTGGGGTTAGCGGTAGTGGTGCTAGTCAAGGTAGTCAAAATAATAGTGAATCTCGTGATAGCCGCACCAACCGCACCGAAGAAAATAGCAGTAGTTCATCAACTGTAGTTCAAGGTAAAAATTGCGATGCTTTTGTTAATGCTGCTGCGGCTAGAGATATCAATTACCAAGACAACTTAACCCGCCGCTATGAAATTAAAACTAGTCGTCGCGGACAACAAGTTAACCAACTACTGGAAGATAAGTAATGCCATGTTCAATATTAGCTTGGACAATATGTCCAAGCTACAAGAGATATAAAAATAATTAATTTGAAAACGCCAAGGTTAGTGCCTTGGCAATTCTCATTCTGACTTCTGGCTTCTGTTGTAGTTTTGACTACTTTTATGATTTTTTAAATAGTTATAAATAAGCGGCAACCTAATGATAATGCTGTTACATCTTTGTTAAGAAAAATTACAACGCTCTTAACACAAGGAAATATTATTATGGTTGTCACAGGTGAGAAGAATACCCAACATCAGGTAGTAATTGTAGGTGGTGGCTTTGGGGGATTATATACAGCAAAATATCTGGCTAACGCTAATGTAAACGTTACTCTCATTGATAAACGTAACTTCCATTTATTTCAACCACTGTTATATCAAGTTGCTACAGGTACGCTATCACCTGGTGATATTTCCTCTCCATTACGAGCTGTATTCAGCAAAAGTAAGAATACACACGTATTGTTGGGAGAAGTCAGTGATATTGATCCAAAAGCCCAAAAAGTGATGATGGGTAATCAAGTAATACCCTACGATACTTTAATTGTGGCGACGGGTGCAAATCATTCTTATTTTGGTAAAGAACACTGGAAAGACTTGGCTCCTGGTTTAAAAACTGTGGAAGATGCTATCGAAATGCGCCGCCGGATATTTGGTGCATTTGAAGCCGCCGAAAAAGAAACTGATCCTGAAAAGCGTAGTGCTTGGTTGACCTTTGTGATTGTGGGTGGTGGCCCTACAGGTGTAGAATTAGCGGGTGCGATCGCGGAGTTGGCATACAAAACTCTCAAAGAAGACTTTCGCAATATCGATACATCCGAAACCAAAATTTTACTATTGCAAGGTGGCGATCGCATTCTCCCCCACATTTCACCAGATTTGTCAGAAGAAGCAACCGCATCTTTGAGAAAGTTAGGTGTGGTGATTAACACTAAAACCAGAGTCACCGACATTGAAAATGACATTGTTACTTTCAAGCAAAACGGTGAAATTAGCTCCATTCACTCCAAAACTATCTTATGGGCAGCAGGTGTGAAAGGTTCGACAATGGGGACAATTTTAGCAGAACGTACAGATGTAGAACTTGATCATGCTGGACGTGTAGTTGTAGAACCAGACTTGACTGTTAGAGATTACAAAAACATTTTCGTGATTGGAGATTTAGCTAACTTTTCCCATCAAGATGGCAAACCCTTACCTGGTGTTGCACCAGTCGCCAAACAACAAGGAGAATATGTAGCTAAACTGATTAGACGACGCTTGAGAGGTTCGACTTTGCCACAATTCCATTACAACGATGTCGGTAGTTTGGCAATGATTGGGCAGAATTTAGCTGTTGTCGATTTAGGCTTTCTGCAACTTACAGGTTTCCCAGCTTGGGTATTTTGGCTAATAGTCCATATCTATTTCTTAATTGAGTTTGACACTAAATTACTCGTAGTCTTTCAATGGGCTTGGAACTATATCACTCGAAATCGTCGCTCTAGATTAATTACAGGCCGAGAAGCGTTTACAGAAGCACCAACAACTGTTAAAAATAGCAGTCCTTTACTAGATGCGTAAGTCGGGTTTGTTGAACAAGTTCTTTGGTGGGGGTAAGAAAGTCGGAACCAGTTGCAGTATAAACTTCTTGCAATTGTTGATCAAACCATAAGGTTCTTTCTCTATTCACCTTAAACTCCTACCAAACGCTTTTCTTGTCTAAAATACTACTGCGATCGCTTTCTCCACTTCACTCCCACATTCCCAAATTCTCAGGACATCCAAACAGCGATCGCACACCTTCAAAAATAATGTATGTGTATCTAATAAATAATTCATTATTCACCCATAAAAGCATTAATGATTTCATTGGGTGTCACATCAAAATCATCAGACATTGTTACCTTTTCAGCCCAAAAACCTGGAGTTCTGGGAGTAGCAGCAGGAGAATAACGAACCAACTTGACTAAAGTCTTACCAGCTTGACTAATAATTACTTCCTCACCCTGTAAAGCATATTCGATTAATTGAGAAAGATTATTTTCTGCTTCATTAATATTTGCTAGTTTCATTTTATTTTATGAGAAATTAAGGCTACTATTAATTAGTATAAGATATGTAATCTTACAAATTAAAGAAGTTAAGCGATCGCACCCCCCAATTTCACCCAAACAGCGATCGCTGATGATTTACAAATGCGCCCGGAAATGGTGAAAACCTATGTTAAATTAGCGCGGAAAGCTGTTAAGCAGCAAGGGGAGTAAGGGATTACAACTAAAAGGATATACTCTCACTGTGTAGGCAGGGAGCAGGGAAAAAAATATGCTCTCTCGAAAATTTAGATATTTTATTTTATGCAAGTGTTAATTTACGCTGCGCTGTACTAGTTGTTTAATCAGCAATGTTATAGTGTCGCTTTGCATTGTGAATGTACCAAGTTACATTGTTAATGAGTCGCCTCACATTGTGAATGTACTAAGTCACGTTGTTAATGTGTTGCCTCGCATTGTGAATGTATTAAGTCACGTTGTTAATGTGTTGTCTCACATTGTTAATGCACCGAGCCTACTTTGATGATGTTGGGTTCTGCTACCGCGCCACCCAACCTACTTCTGATGCAGGTTATTCATTAGAGTTTGAATCATCGTCATCGAAGTCTGTGATGTCTTCATTCTCAAAGTTTGCTGGTAAAAGTTTTGGCCATTCCACAATCGCCCGTTCAAGATTCGCCCGTTCAAGATTCGCTCGTTCAAGATTCGCCCCTTCAAGATTCGCCCGTTCAAGATTCGCCCCTCGAAGATTCGCCCGTTCAAGATTTGCCCCTTCAAGATTCGCCCGTTCAAGATTCGCCCCTCGAAGATTCGCCCGTTCAAGATTCGCCCGTTCAAGATTCGCCCTGCAAAGATTCGCCCATTGAAGAATCGCCCCTTCAAGATTCGCCTCGAAAAGATTCGCCTCGTAAAGATTCGCCCCTTGAAGATTTGCCCACAAAAAATTAACTGGATTGTCAATCCAATTTACAATTTTTTACTGACTCTAATAATTCTAGGTAAAAATCGTTAATTTTTCCAGTGGATTCTAAGTAAAATTTAATCTTTTGGGGAAGAGTAAATGGGGATTAGGTAGTCGGGAGTAGGGTTTGAGGAGATTTTTGGACTTTTTCAAAAACTCTCATGTAGTACCGGCGATAGGCAGTGTGCCGCCTACTATGAATGAAAAAAAACATTTTTCCCCACTCACTACTCCCGATTCCCCACTCCCTCTTTCTTGGACGCTAAAATGAGTCCACAGATATGTTTGATTAATCCTAAATGTTTACCATTGACATAAGTGTAAGAAACACCGCTTTCCCCATATCAGTTCAACGTAAGTCAACAGAAGACGCTGAGGCTGTCTATCAACTCATTTTGGCAGCAATGCGCTCTGGCAATCCTGATATTGTGGAACTCAAGTGTGAAGGAAAGACAGAGAAAAAAATCGCTGTTCGTGCTAGTGAAATTTCTGGGGTACAAATTATTCAGAAAGATGGTGTTAGCACTGCTAGCGGTAGACCACCCGGCTTTTTTGCCTTAGCAGGTGAGTAAGGTGTAGTAATGGCGGAAGTGGGCATTCAAGTCAAAGACTTAAATTTCAGTTGGCCTAGTGGTGAAGCGGCTATCAAGTCTTGTTCTCTAGCAGTACCCAAAGGTGAATTTTGGATGCTTTTGGGTACTAATGGTAGTGGCAAATCAACTCTACTCCGACTCTTGGCAGGGCTGTTACAGCCTCAGTCTGGTGAAGTTGGCGTTTTACCCCCTGTCGGTTTTGTGTTCCAAAATCCTGATCATCAATTAGTCATGCCAACTGTGGGTGCAGATGTGGCTTTTGGACTGGTGGAAGAAAAATTGCCGCCTGCTATGGTGAGAGCAAGGGTTGAAGAAGCTTTAGGGGCAGTGAATTTGCTGCAACTGCAATTACGCCCGATATATGCTTTGAGTGGGGGACAAAAACAGCGTGTCGCTATTGCTGGTGCGATCGCTCGTCACTGTGAAATCCTATTATTAGATGAACCCACAGCTTTACTCGACCCTGATAGCCAACTGGATTTAGTGGCTGGTGTCCAACGCCTAGTCAAAAGTCGCGGTATTACAGCCTTGTGGGTAACTCACCGCCTTGATGAGTTGAATTACTGTGACGGGGCTTTTTTACTCGATAAAGGTTCTTTAGTTGATTGGGGTGAACCTCAACGCCTCAAACAACGATTGATGAAAGTGAATGATGAATCACCTTAAATGCTCAACCTAATTCATCAATAATTTTTAACATCTCTAACGCGCCTCATTCAAGGCGCGTTTACTTTTGTAGGCAATTAGTATAGCAACCAAAAGGTAGACAAAATGCTTGCAAATAAAGGGTTTTTTCCCTATAAATTGATTGAGACAATTTTCTTTTCTGGTAACTGACTTCTGAAATTGACAACTTTTTGGAGCTAAATTTTGCAATCTCTTCGCATTATTTAGTCTTTTGTAACATAGTGTTACAGCGAATGCTTCAATTACTATAAAAGTTATGAATGGATTGTGTTAACTCTAGAAAATTGTGATTAAAAACCATGCCCCGTTCCTCAGTCCCAGCCGTTCTATTGGTGGACGGTTACAACATAATTGGCGCTTGGCCTTGTCTGAAAAAAACCCGTGATAGTGCTGGTTTAGAAGCATCACGTTGGGAACTGGTCGAAGCATGATCGGTTACAGTGCTTTTCATGGTTACGAAACTCAAATCGTTTTCGATGCTCAATATCATAACGCCTCTAGCAATAAAGAAGTGATTACAGAGTTGGTTTCTGTTCACTACACTGATTTTGGGCAAACGGCAGATACTTACATCGAAAAAATTTGTGCATCCTTGCGATCGCAGATAACTGCATCTCGAATTTCGCGGATGATTGTGGCTACCTCAGACAGAGCGCAACAATTAGTAGTACAAGGATACGGGGCAGAATGGTTATCAGCACAACAACTTTGTAGTGCTGTCGAAACCACAGTTTGCCGAGTCCGTCAAAAATATCAAACTCGCAAAAAATCTAACAGTAGATTTTTAGCTAGTGCCATTGATGATAAAGCACGACAGAAGTTGGCTGCATTGCGTATGGGATTACAGTAACTCAACATCCATAAGTCTCTAATCTTCCTTCAGGAAGGGTTTGTGCTGACAATATTGGACAAAATTAGACTTGAGAAAAATTTAGCGAAAGTACTTGCCATTTCTTAGTGATTACGCTAATATTAGAAATTGTGAGCGACAGCGTTCCTCAGTAGCTCAGCGGTAGAGCGATCGACTGTTAATCGATTGGTCACTGGTTCGAATCCAGTCTGGGGAGTTTTAAAACTATGAAGGGTAAAGTATGAAGTGTGAAGAGTTAGGTTTCAAACTCCAATCTTCATCCCACCAAGAGCTTTGGTCACTTGACTCTGATGTAGTTTTTCTTAATCATGGTTCTTATGGTGCTTGTCCAAAAGCGGTATTGGCAGTGCAGCAGAGTTTGCGATCGCAGTTGGAACAAGACCCGGTAAATTTTTTTGGCAGAAAGTGGGAACCGCTATTAGACAATGCTAGAAGCAAGTTGGCAGCTTTTATTCATACTGATATCCAAGATTTAGTATTTGTCCCGAATGCCACAACTGGCGTAAATTCAGTATTACGTTCTTTGCATTTTGCCCCCGATGACGAAATCCTGACGACTAACCATGAATACAACGCTTGTCGCAATGCTTTAAATTTTATTGCTAGTCGGACTGGAGCGCGGGTAGTGGTAGCGCAGATTCCTTTCCCTGTAGAGTCACCACAACAAATAATTGCCGCCGTATTAGAGAAAGTTTCCCCTAAAACTCGTTTAGCATTAATAGACCATATAACTAGTCAGACAGGGTTAATCTTCCCCATAGCGCAGCTAGTCAAGGAATTACAGGCACGGGGTGTTGAGACATTAGTCGATGGCGCTCATGCACCAGGAATGATTTCCTTAAATATGCAAGAAATTGGGGCGACTTACTATAGTGGGAACTGCCATAAATGGCTTTCTGCACCCAAAGGAGCCGCATTTTTGTATGTGCAGCGGGATAAACAAGCAGAAATTCATCCCTTGACAATTAGCCACGGTGCTAACTCACCACGCACAGATAAAAGCCG
Organism: Nostoc piscinale CENA21; assembly: GCF_001298445.1. Taxonomy (NCBI): domain Bacteria; kingdom Bacillati; phylum Cyanobacteriota; class Cyanophyceae; order Nostocales; family Nostocaceae; genus Nostoc; species Nostoc piscinale. The sequence goes on from NZ_CP012036.1 coordinate 2,848,650, forward strand.
CTTTCAGTTGGAATTTGACTGGACAGGTACAGATGATCCCACAGCTTTTATGTGCGTACCAGAAGCGATCGCTTTTATGGGTTCGCTGTTACCTGGTGGTTGGATAGAATTAATGCAGCGCAACCATCAGCTAGTTATCCAAGCTAGACAGTTACTTTGTACAACCCTACAAATACAACCACCTTGTCCAGCAGAGATGATTGGTTCAATGGCTGTTGTACCAATGCCTGTGAGTTTGGCAAATCAAAGTCATATTTGGCTACATGATGAATTGTTTGATCAATTTGGTATTCAAGTACAAGTGATTCCTTGGACTGAATCACCAGGAATACTGATGAGGATTTCCGCACAGATTTACAATACTTTAGAGCAGTATGAATATTTAGCAACAGCTCTAAAGTATTGTATGAAACAAAATTAGTTTTTGTTGGGAGATGCTTCTGGGATGATATGAAGCAGTACAGGAGAAAAGAAAGCTATATTGCTTTTCTCTTTTCTCCTATCCTGCTTTTTTGAGCTTGACAAGCAAAACCAAATTTTGCTAATTAAATTAGAAAATTAATTTTTAATTAACTTGATTATCTGCCGAGGTACTGACTCGCCATCCGAATCGCATCAGCAATGTCAACATCACCATCTCTATCTGCATCTAAAAAAGTATTTAACACAGAATTACTACCAGATTGAGCATTTGCACCTGATTGCAAAAAATTCAGCACTACTGGCACTATTAAAGGTAGTAATTGTTGAATAGTCCCAGCATCTAAACCAGTACGTTGAGCAACCGCCTCAGCTACTTGCTGTTGCATCCCAAAAGAAAACAGCGAATCTACCGCTTGGGGATTAGGAGAAGTACCGGCATATTGGTTTACTAAAGTTTGGACTTCACCTTCGCCATTGGTAGCTTGCTTTTCTTGTAAAGAAGAGCGTACATAATTGCCCACAATTCCCAAAACAGATTGGATTGTCGAGGCATCTGCACCAGTGCGATCGCTCAGTTGTTGTACAGTGTTGATAATCCCTCCCAGTTGACCCAAGCTGCCTTGTTGATTGGGATTAGTCACAGCACCGAGAATTTGGTCAAACAGTCCCATAAATTTTTTCTCCCTGATTAATATTTGTGCAGGTTAACTGAACTGTATCCGATTAACAACCTGTCTGAAGAATTACAGTTGTTTGTGGCTGGTTTAACCGCAGGTAGAAGAACTTAACAAATGAAATCAGTAATATCAGGACAGTTTAGCTAAAAGGTAGGTATAGATTTTATCTTACCTGCTGCAAATTTTGCTTTGTTGGTGATTGGGGCAAGTAGCAATTATGCGTTGGCAATTAGGTCGTCGGAGTACAAATGTTGAAGATAGACGGGGAATGCGCGTTTCGGCACCCGTAGTTGGAGGCGGGATTGGCGCACTGCTGCTATCCCTGGTTGTGGCACTGTTGGGTGGCGATCCCAGAGTCATTTTAGAACAGAATAACTCGCCTAGCGATCGCCCAGCCACAGAATTACCACAGACACCAGCCAAAGACCAAATGGCTGATTTTGTCTCCGTAGTGCTGGCTGACACAGAAGATACTTGGAGTGAGATATTTCAACAAAGTGGGGAAAGATATGTTGATCCGAAGTTAGTTTTATATTCCGATGCAGTCGAATCTGCCTGTGGGTTTGCGCGTTCGGCAGTGGGGCCATTTTACTGCCCGCAAGACCAAAAAGTATATATTGACTTGAGCTTTTACCGCGATTTAAAAAACCGCTACAATGCACCAGGAGACTTTGCCCAAGCTTATGTAATTGCCCATGAAGTTGGGCATCATGTCCAGAATTTGCTGGGAATTTCTGATCAAGTGCGATCGCGACAACAACGAGCCGATGAAGTAGAAGCAAATCAATTATCTGTGCGCCAAGAACTCCAAGCAGATTGTTTTGCAGGAGTTTGGGCTAATCACGCCCAGCGATCGCGCCAAATTCTCGAAACTGGTGATGTGGAAGAAGCCTTAAATGCTGCTAGTAGTATTGGAGATGATCGCTTACAAAAGCAAGCTAGGGGTTATGTAGTCCCAGAAACTTTTACTCATGGCAGTTCTGCCCAACGGGTACGTTGGTTTCAGCGAGGTATTCAATCAGGCGATCCACAACAATGTAATACTTTTAAAGCAGCCAATCCTTAGAAATTACAAAACTTCGCATCGATCAAATCATAATAGAAAGCTACTAAAGTCAAGTGTTGGAATCTAGGTTAAAAACCGTACTTCAACCGAAGTCTGTTTTTTCTATGAATCCCCTAGACTAGAATAAAAATATAAGCATCACTATAAGCTGCTGAGTGTCAGTACTCAGTTAAAGATAAGCAACATGGGATTCTTTGATTCTGAGATAGTGCAGCAAGAAGCAAAAGAGCTTTTTGAAGATTACCAAGCCCTAATCAAACTTGGTAACAGTTATGGCAAGTTTGACCGCGAAGGTAAAAAACTGTTTATTGAACAAATGGAAGCCATGATGGATCGCTATCGCATCTTTATGAAGCGATTCGAGCTATCAGAGGATTTTATGGCACAAATGACCGTAGAACAATTAAAAACTCAGCTTGGTCAGTTTGGCATCACTCCTCAACAGATGTTTGATCAAATGAACTTTACTTTAGAACGGATGAAAGCCGAACTGGAAAAACAACCTTGAAAAGTTGAGATTTTAGATTTTGGATTGATAAGTACAAGACTGACGCACAAAGGTTGTCTGTTAAGAATAGGTGTAAGGGTTTGAGGTTTTGAGGTAAGGGTTTTGAACACCTACACCCTTATACCCCTTCACCCTTCGCTAAATCCTTAATTTTTTGTTTTTTGCATAAGTCATAAAGTAATACAAAATCGAAACTCTCAAGCTAGTTTCCTTTTGGACGGGGAAATTGGGAAGGCGGTTTGAAATTCTCGACTGGTACACCTTTGAGGGCTTTGGTCATGAAATCTCTCCAAATAGGAGCTACCATCCCACCACCAGTTGCACTGCTGGCTAATTGCCTGTTGTCATCTCTACCTACCCAGACAGCAGTTGTCAATTGTGGTACGGTTCCAACAAACCAAATATCTTTTTCTGATGAAGTTGTACCTGTTTTACCAGCCACCGGACGATCAAGCGCAGCAGCTTTACCAGTTCCTGAGTTAACAACTGTCTCCATCGTATTAATAATTGCAGCCGCAGCCCAAGGATCAAGAACCAACTGGGGTTTAGGAGTATTGTCTAATAATACATTTCCGCTACTGTCAGTAATTCGAGCAATAATTGTTGGTGGAGACTGCCATCCATAATTAGCAAAAGTAGCGTAAGCACTTGCCATTTCTAGGGGTGTCACACCGATCGCACCTAAAGGCAAAGAAGTTACAGGTTCCATCGGACTCATAATTCCTAAAGTCCGACAAGTTTCGATAACTTTAGACATCCCAACAGCTTTACCAATCTTAATCACAGGAATGTTGCGAGACTGAGCTAAAGCAGTACGAATCGGCATTGGCCCCCTAAATGAGCCGTCATAATTCCGTGGATAGTACCAACCATTACCATCTCGATAACTCACAGGCGAGTCATCTACTGTTGAGTCTGGTGAATATTTCCCAGTGGCAAAGGCTGTGTAGTAAACAAATGGTTTAAAAGAAGAACCTGGTTGACGTTGAGCTTGAGTTGCACGGTTAAACTCACTCACCTTGGAATCTACACCACCCACCAAGGCTTTAATAAAATGGGTACGCGGATCAATCGCTACCAAAGCAATTTGATTCTTATACAACCCTTGGCTTAAAAGAGTTTGATGCCATTTCTTCACAGTATCTTCTGCCATCATTTGGAATTTGGCATCAACTGTAGTTTGGACGCGCATCCCGCCTTTGAGTAATGCGTCACGCCCAAACTTCTTAGCTAGTTCCTGGGATACAGTGTTAGAAACATAGGGTAAGGCGCTACCTTGGAAAGACCTGATTCTACCAAGTTTAATTTCTTGATTTAGGGCATCATCATATTCTTGCTGGGTGATCCATTTCAAATCCAGCATCCGCCCTAGTACTTCTTTTTGCTTTTGTTTTGCCAGCTTCATACTAGCAAACGGGCTAAATTCTTCTGGCGCTTGAATTAAACCCGCCATCATCGCCGACTCTCCCAAGGTTAGGGTTTCGGCTGACTTATCAAAGTAGCTGCGTGCTGCTGTTTGGACACCGTAATTATTGTGACCCCAATAAACTTGATTGAGGTACATTTCTAAAATTTGGTCTTTGGTGAGAATTTGTTCTAAACGAATTGCCAATACAGCCTCGGCTAATTTCCGAGTAATGGCGCGTTTTTGCGACAAAAATAAGTTTTTCACCAACTGCATGGTGATGGTAGAACCACCTTCTTTCACACCACCTGCTACGGCGTTAACTACAATCGCACGCCCCACGCCAGTGGGATTAATCCCGTGGTGATAGTAGAAATGGCTATCTTCACTGGCGAGGACTGCGCGTTTTAAATTAGGTGAAATTCTGTCTAAAGGTACAACTTCGCGGTTAGCTTCTCCGTGGACGCTGGCCAGGAGTTTACCTTTAATGTCATAAATATAAGTTGTTTCTGAAGGCAAAAAGTTACGCAGTTGTCTGACATCGGGCAAATTGCGGAAACTAATTGCTAAACCAACCAGCCCTCCAGCTACAATAGAGCTTGTCAGCATGGTTATAGATAACAAAGTACCGCCAGTTATCTGACCTACGCCCTTCAAGAACTCAAAACCTGATGAAGGCCGACGTTGTGGCTGCTTATTTTCAAGAGTCCTAGACGACACGGTGATCTCACTTCCTCACTTGTAAATTTAACTGTAATTCATCGAAATGCAGCAAGGTGGTTAATTTTTTGCAATTATATTAGTTTGGCAGATGAAAAAACGGACAAGTTGCCAGTGAATGTAACCAACCTAACTTCTCAGATAAAAAGTGTAGTTAATAGCGAATCTCCTATTATGGCGCAAGATTTTTCTTGGCTGCATCGTGGAATAGTAGAAGTATTCCCCCAACCGACTGATATTAATAGCGAAATAGAAAGTTTAGAACAGCGTCTAGCAAATAGTAACAGACCTTTGAGGGTGAAATTGGGAATCGACCCCACGGGTGCTGATATTCACTTTGGTCATAGCATACCAGTTAGAAAACTGCGAGCGTTTCAAGATGCTGGTCATACGGCAGTCCTGATTATTGGTGATTTTACAGCCCGCATTGGTGATCCGACTGGGAAATCTGAGGTGCGTCGCCAGCTAACAGAGGCTGATGTGGCGCAAAATGCCCAGACTTACTTAGACCAAGTGCGTCCTATTTTGGATTTTGACACACCAGGACGGTTAGAGGTGCGATATAACTCCGAATGGCTTTCCCAGCTTAATTTAGGAAAAATTTTAGAGTTACTGTCTACTATGACGGTGGGGCAGATGTTAGCCAAGGAAGGATTTGCTGAACGTTACAAAAAAGAGAATCCAATTTTCCTGCATGAGTTCCTTTATCCGTTGATGCAAGGCTATGATTCTGTGGCTGTTGAGGCTGATGTAGAACTTGGGGGAACTGACCAGAAGTTTAACATTGCGGTGGGACGGGATTTACAACGTCATTTTGGACAGAAGCCACAATTTGGTGTGCTGTTACCGATTTTAATTGGTACAGATGGCGTACAGAAGATGTCGAAGTCTCTGGGCAATTATGTCGGTTTGTCGGAACACCCAGGGCAGAAATATCAGAAGTTACAAGGGGTTCCAGATAATTTGCTGTCACAGTATTTTGAACTACTGACAGATTTACCTTTAGATAAATTGCCAGAAAACCCGCGCGATCGCCAGATGCTTTTAGCTTGGGAAGTAGTTAAACAATATCACGGCGAACAAGCTGCAAATGAAGCGAAAGAAGCAGCAAAAAGTGGCGGGAAGGAAGGTGCTGTTCCGGAATTTTCTCTGGCTGGTGTACCCCAATTTCCGGCAAAGTTGGCTTTTATACTGGGTGCTTGTGGCTTGTGTAAAAGTACAGGCGAAGGACGGCGGAAAATTCAAGAAGGTGGTGTACGCCTAGATGGCGATCGCATTACTGATGTTGATACCACTTTCAATGAGCCTAGTGAATTACACGGACGAGTGTTGCAAGTGGGTAAGAATAAGTTTGTGCGTTTAGTTCTGTAGATTTAGGGGTGTGGGGAGACAAGGTAGACAAGGGGGATTGGGGGATGTGGGAGTAAATGATGGGTAATGACAAAATAATTGTGGCTTTAGATGTGCCAGATTTGGAGGGTGCGATCGCTCTAATTGACAAGCTAGAATCAGTTAGTTTCTGGAAGGTTGGTTTAGAGTTGTTTACCAGTACTGGGCCGCAAATTTTAGAAATCTTAAAGTCTCGGCAAAAGCGCATCTTTTTAGATTTAAAGTTTCACGACATCCCTAATACGGTGGCTGGGGCTTGTCGCAGTTCGGCGCGTTATGGGGTAGATTTGTTGACAATTCATGCAACAGCAGGTAAAGATGCACTCAAAGCCGCTACCGAAGCAGCCCAAACAGGTGCAGCCCAAGCAGGTGTACAACCACCAAAATTAATTGCTATTACGCTGCTGACGAGTATTTCGGCGCGACAGTTGGCGTTTGATTTAAAAATTCCCCTGGAGTTGCCAGAATTTGCCCTAGAAATGGCATTGATGGCAAAAGAATCAGGCTTAGATGGGGCGGTATGTTCACCCCAAGAAGTGGCACAATTGCGCCAAACTAGCGGGGATGAGTTTTTACTGGTTTGTCCGGGGGTGCGTCCAACTTGGGCTGATAAAGGAGATCAAAAGCGATCACTCACACCTTCCCAAGCCCTGCAAGCTGGTGCAAACTATTTAGTAATTGGTCGTCCTATCACTGCTGCGCCTGATCCTGAGTTAGCCTGGAAACGAATTTCTGAGGAATTGAACTAGGGGCTAGTGGCTAATAAAAGTAGGGTGTTTTAAGGCTATACAAGGATTTTGGAACTTAAGACAGTAAGAATTAGCCGTAACGCACCATCTTTTTCAGTGTGTTTGGCGTTGACATAACGCATCCTGAAATTTAAGGTTTACTTACACAAAAGTATGAAAAAAGTCTTTTTCCTTCACCCCTATACCCCTACACCCCTATTCTCTACTCCCCCTCATCGCTTCTACGTTCTGTCTAATAATTGCCCATACCATTGATAACTCTGCATTCTCTCAAGCCACAGAGATGAATGTAAACTCTGTTTGCAGAGAAAAAAAATCTCGAAACATTAACTACTAAACTTTTGCAAGATTTACCTAGTTATACTAATCGTGCCAGTCAACGCGCTCGTCGGCGAACAAGACGTAGTGATTTGTTCAGCTATATGCTGTTAGCTGGTAGACCAGAATTTCAACCTCTACCGTTAAATCCTGTTAACGATGATCTCAATGAGCAGAAAAGTACTAATTCAAAAGTTGAACAGGTATTTTTTACTACTTTAGAACGGCAGTATATAGAAAATAAAGCTATTGAATTACAAGAATTCCATTGGTTGTTTTTGACTAAAAATCAAAGTGGCTGGTATTTGGTAACGATGTTGACACAAACTGGTGCTTCTAGAAATCAACAACCACCAACACCACCGCGTGATAGTAGCAATGGTATAGTTGCTCAAGGGATAAAAGCTTGGTTGCGAGACTGTCGGGCGGGAAGTCTGCGAGAGACAGAAAGAAACTAAGAGCTTATCTAAAGATAGAACTTACGTAGTGATATGAAAAATCTGGGTTTTGTCTGTGTAGCCGAGCCAGTGCGTTGGGTGGGTTCCCCGACTTGTAGACGCGCTTTGCGCGGCTTCTCGCAGAGTAGCATCTGGCGTGCGACTTAAGTCGCAGGCGTGCAAGATGTGAATATACCCTTTCACCCCCACACCCAATCTATATGCGTAAGTCCTGCTGCTTTTTTCTATCTTAGGATAGATGCTAAAAATTTTTGTTTAAAATTGTATTTTTATGTACAGCCTTGAGTATAACAATTACTTAAAGACTAGTAACAGATTTTGAGCAGAAGCTTTGAATTTCAAAGGTAAGTTGCCAAAATAATTATTAGTCACGCACTTAATATCAAGCTAGTTTTGCTACTTGAATGAAAGTTGCGTGTTCTACCGATAATGAAAATCAGGGTACAGATACAAGTAGAGTGTGAGCAGTGAAGATAAATTACATACCTCCCCTATCAATTGCTCAGGTAACGGATATACATCTGTTTGCCTCAGAAAATCATCAACTGCTGGGAATGCCTACAATTGAGTCTTTTAAGGTAGTGTTGGAGCGATTGCAGGAGTTAAAATCGGAAATTGATTTACTATTGTTGACTGGAGATTTATCTGGGGATGGAACTTCCGAGTCTTATGAACATCTGCAAAATTTAGTCAATCAATTAGCAATACCTACTTACTGGCTACCAGGAAATCATGACTGTGCGATCGCAATGAATGAAATTCTTAACCTGAAAATGATTTCGCGGCGCAAGTCTTTCCAGCGTGGTAATTGGAATTTTATCTTACTAAACTCGACTGTACCTGAGTGTGTACATGGTCATCTTTCTTTTAATACTCTCAGTTGGCTAGAGTCGGAATTAACTAAACTAGGCGATAAGCCCACATTAATAGCGTTACATCATCCACCTTTTTTGATAAATTCTGTATGGTTAGATAGCAGTAGTCTGCAAAATCCTGAAGAATTTTTTGCAGTAATTGACCGCCACCCACAAGTTAAGTTAGTTTTATGCGGTCATATTCATCAACAATTCCAACACCAGCGCCGCAACGTCGGGTATTTAGGAACTCCCTCAACTTGTATTCAATTTCGTTCCAATAGTCCTACTTTTGCTATTGACGAAAAAGCTCCAGGATTTCGGCTGCTAAAACTATACCCCAGTGGTGTCTGGGAAACTTCAGTAGAAAGAGTTCCCTATTTTCACCCACTGGAGTTAGCCGCAACGGGATACTAGACAAGTCAAAAGTTAAAAGTCAATATCTTGTCTCCCTTGTCCCCCCAACTCAGCACTCAGCACTTAACTTCATCTGCAAAACTTGCCCACCGCACAAAGTAAAATGGCCCAGCGACGGAACCCCAGATATGTTCATCGGTTTCTAAGTCGCGTCCTCTGTCAAGGCTGATGAATTTCTCGTCGTCAATTTCAAATTCACTGTCTAGGTAAGTTTTTTGGCCTTTGCGGAACACAATACAACCTTTTCCTGGTTCTACATAACCTTTAAAGCTGTTACCTGTCCACTCGACTAGCATGTTACAGCCTGGTAGCTTTTCTAAGTCATCGGCTGTCAGGGTTTTGAGGCGTTCTAAGTCACGAGATGCACCGTAGAATTTTTCTTCTTGTTTAACAGTGTAGTTTTCGATGTGGATGCGATCGCCTGCGTTCAACAAATTTAATACCCGCAAACGATAAGGGTCATTCAACATATAGTCATAAGCTTGTTCCACAAAAAAACTGACCCCTGATAGCAAGTCCAAAGGTAAGGGACGCATACACACGCGAATATGTGCATAAAATGGCGGATTTTCAAAAGCCTGGGCTTGGTTACTAAAATCAGCTGCCATCCATCTTGCTAAGGTTGCAATATCTGTAGAGCTTGTCATTTATAGATTATCTTTGGTTGCTTAAAAATCTCTTTGAGTATTTTAATGAAGTATGAAGTGTGAAGTCTAAAGTATGAATTTTTATGAAGAGAAATTCATATTTTATTCTATGGATATGCTCACATCTTGCATCTACCCCTAGCGACTAGAAATCGCAGCCATACAAACAAAGTCTACTGGGCGGACTCAGGGACTCCCAGCTTAAAAAATATACTATCACTATGTAGGCAAAGGGCAGAAAGCAGGGGGAAAATATTCTATGTCTTCTCTCGGCAATTGGATAATTTATTTTCTGGAAGTCCCTAACAGAAAATCAAGGTTTTTAAACACAAAGATTATCTGTTGAGATTTGATGTAAGGGTTCTGAATAAGTACATCCCTATACCCTTACACCCAGTCTCCCTAAAAAACCTTTGTGCTTAACCCCTCAAGACTTAAGTATTAATCTTTGGCTGAGTCAGCACTCCTGTATTCCGGGTTTCTCCATTATTTAAGCGATTAATTGTTAACAGCGGTACTTCTTGTCGGCACGACAGGCAAAACCAATATAGTTCACCATGACGGACATGACGCAGTAGGGAACCACCGCAACACGGGCAAGTGTTGGCTCGCATACTCATTCCAATGTCCTCCTTAAAAATAAGATTGATGTTAAATGCAGGTAAAAAGGTTGTAAATTATTGCCGCCCTTGAGCGGTATGGATGTAACCATTGAGGTTGATGCGATTTTTTATAATTTTTTTCTAGGCTGTTTCGTAGCTGTCAACCATTTGAGTAACGCTCAATTTTGTGGCATTAACGGATAATCTGCAAGCAAAATTCCGTTACCAACTATGGCAAGATAATTTAAATTAATTTGCCTTTGAGTGTGACTAATGCTGATGTAAGCTTGCTTTTGGTGGTGACTGTAGACGTTAACATTATCTTTTGTAAAATTGCTGTGCATACTCTGCACACTGGGAGTTGTAACCAAACTCGCTAAAGGTAATGCCCCAATTTCTACATGAGAATGAATGATGCCGAATTCCGCAGCTTGTTGATCAGTTTGGCTCTTTTCCAACATTTCACACACTGCATACTCTTGGAAATTACTATCTAAGGGTAATGCCTGTGGATGAATTGCTACTAAACGAGCCAGAGTTTGTGAATCACCAGAAGCAAACAAAGTTACTTCATGGACAAGGCGCATTAATTCATCGGTCAAGCAACTCATTAACAGTTCAATTCCTCCATAATTTGAAGGCGGAACTCGTTCCCATAAAGGGGGCTACCTGAGCGATTGTCATAAGTTGTTTTGGTTCGGACTGTCAGAAAGTCTTGCTATAAAGATTATTAAAATCTTTTCTCGAAGACAAAGCATTTTTACTGACTCTTTTAAGATTTCAATTAACTTAACTGACTTGCAAGAGTGCAACATTAGTTAACACTAACGTCTTTGTCTACCGCTAAATTTAAGACCATTTACAGGTTGTAGCCACTAAGTGTCTACACCTTTAAAATATAGCTCACCTTCCTTGATTTTCATCTACCTTGAGAATCAGAATTAGTCTGAATATTTTGTAGCAGAACTTACAAAAAGCTAGATTTTGTAGCCATAAATACTAAAAATCCCATCCGGGATCAATTTTCTTAGAAGAATAATCTGTTTAAAAATCGGCAGTTACGAGGATCATTAACATAAAGATTAAATAATACTAAAATTTTGTTATCTGGGAATCTTAGGCATTAATTTAGATAAATAACTAAATGAAAATTGTAACTTGGAATGTTAATTCAATTCGCACTCGTCTAGAACAGGTGATCTATTGGTTACGTGAGAATCCTGTGGATGTGCTTTGTTTGCAAGAAACAAAAGTCATAGATGCCGATTTCCCGCGATCGCCTTTTGTCGAATTAGGCTATCATCTCTACATCTCAGGACAAAAAGCTTATAACGGTGTTGCCCTCATCTCCCGTCAACCACTCAAAGATGTTTCTGCCGGATTCACCGCTATATTGCCTCACCTAGAACCAGAATGGGATGAGCAGAAACGCGTAATTACAGGTGTGATTGATGATATTCGGATTGTGAATTTATATGTACCTAATGGTTCTGCCATTGGCAGTGAAAAATATGAATTTAAGTTACGCTGGTTAACTGTGTTACGAGAGTATTTACAATTTCTGCTCAAGTCACAATCAGCCATTTGCATTTGCGGTGACTTTAATATTGCGCTGGAATCGATAGATATTCATGACAAGGTAAATGCAGATAACCATATTATGTCGTCACCAGCAGAACGCCAAGCCTTGAGAGATATTCTGGAATTAGGCTTTGCTGATGCTTTCCGCAAGTTTACTACGGAAGGCGGACATTATAGTTGGTGGGATTATCGCACAGCCGCCTTTCGCCGCAACTTAGGCTGGCGGATTGATCATCACTATCTCACACCAGTGTTGTATGAGCGTGCCAAAAGTTGCATTATTGACGTGAATCCCAGAACATTACCCCAACCCAGCGATCATACACCAGTGATTGTGGAACTTGAGTAAAAAAGGGGCTAGTACAGTGCGGCGTAAATAAACAGACCATAAGAAATTGCTAAAAGGCTTGTAGTATAACTATTATTGCTGTTTACTTTTGCCTTTTTACTTTTGCTTTGTTGTACTATGAGCTATAGATGAGGATCTTTTACTCCTAAAGTAGGTGGGTGGGAAAATTTATTGATTTTATGATCGCCTAAACTAATCATTAAAGTGCGATCGCTTTTACTCGACAAAAGCACTACCAAAGCGATAGCCTTTACCATACACTGTATGAATCAAAGTGGTTTCTTTACCTACCTCAATCTTGCGGCGCAACAGGCGAATTAATGCTGCGATGACGTTGCTACTTGGCTGTTCTTCATCTTGCCAGAGATGCTCCATAATTTGGGCGTGAGTTAGCAACTGTCCTGTGTGTTCCATAAAGTATTGCAACAGTTGACTTTCTTTTTGGGATAGTTCAATAATGCGCCCTTGGCGGTAAGCTACTTGGTTGTCGCAATCAAGTTCTAAATCAGCAACAACTAATCTTCCGGGAGTGGTTTCATAGGTTTGGGAACTTCCACGACGCAGTAAAGCCCGGACTCTGGCTAACAATTCCCGTAATTCAAAGGGTTTAACTAAATAATCATCTGCACCAGCGTCTAAACCTTGCACGCGATCGTCTAAGGTGTCTTTAGCGGTAAGAAACAACACAGGTGTATTTTTGCCTTGTCGTCGCAATTCTTGGCAAATTTCTAATCCAGTTTTTCCTGGCAACATCCAATCTAAAATTAGTAAGTCATAATGACTGGCTGCGGCCAGATGACTACCATTAGCCCCATCATAAGCCGCATCTACGGTGTAACCTTCACGAGTTAACACGCGACTTAAGGGGTCTGTTAATTCGGCTTCATCATCAACTAATAAAATTCTCATGCTGCTTATGGTAAGCAATCGAGATATTCTCAATAATAAATGAACTGTCTACACGCTAAGGATATCAAGAAAAAGAATGTTGACTGTCGCACTACCGAAAGGGGAACTACTAAAAAATAGCATCCGCCTGTTACAATCTGTGGGATTAGATTTTAGTGCTTTTTTAGATTCTGGAAATCGCCAACTTCAGATTCTTGATGCGAGTGGACAAGCTAAGGGTTTGTTGGTACGCGCACAGGATGTACCTGTCTATGTAGAATATGGTCAGGCACAGTTGGGGATTGTTGGTTATGATGTATTGCGAGAAAAACAGCCACAGGTAGCCCATTTGGTTGATTTACAATTTGGCTATTGTCGCATGTCGGTGGCAGTTAAAGCAGCTAGTCCTTACAAATCACCTTTAGATTTTCCGCCGCACAGCCGAATTGCCTCTAAGTATGTCAATTGTGCTAGGGAATATTTTCAAAGTTTAGATTTACCAGTGGAAATAGTACCGTTGTCTGGTTCTGTGGAACTTGGCCCAATTACAGGGATGTCAGAAGCTATTGTGGATTTGGTTTCTACAGGGCGGACTTTGCGCGAAAATGGCTTAATTGAATTGGAGACTTTGTATCACAGTACGGCGCGGTTAATTGGACATCCGTTAAGTTACCGAATCAATACAGGTAATATGTGCGAGTTGAGTGCTAAGTTGCGAGAGGCGGCTTTGGTGGGGGTATAGGGGTGTAAGAGTGTAGGGGTGTAGGATTTTCCCTACTTCCTATTGCCCATTCCCTACACCCTATTCTCTTATCTATTTTGTCTACACTGGAGTTACGCCCAATATTTAAGTTTAGGGCGATCGCTTACCTTAAAAATCTAAAAAAACTCCTCTAAAAACTCAAAGTTAGTTAAATTATTAACTAAAGTAAAAAAAATATTAATTAAAAATCAAATTTTTCCACACTTTTAATCAACCCTTTTTTTGAGTTTTTTCCCAAAATTAATGCAAACTGAATCTTATCATCAAGAACAGGCGAGGCTAGAAGCTCTGCGCCGATATCAGATTTTAGATACTGAACCAGAACAAGCCTACGACAATCTTGCCCGGTTAGCAGCTTTTATTTGTGGTACTTCCATTGCTTTGGTCAATTTCATTGATGAAAACCGTCAGTGGTTTAAGGCGAAACTTGGTATAGATGTGCCAGAAATGCCTCGTAATGTTGGCTTATCGTATCTTTGCTTAGAGCGTCAAGACATCGTTGTTATTAACGATACTTTAGTCAATGAGCAATATGCTGCGAATCCCGCAGTTACTGGCTATCCCCATGTGCGGTTTTATGCAGGTGTGCCTTTGATTTCTCCTGATGGACAGATATTAGGAACGCTCTGTGCCATTGACCCACAACCACGGAAACTGAACCAACAACAAGTAGAGGCTTTGTTGGCTTTAGGCCGTCAGGTAATTAGTCAGTTAGAACTAAGGCGGAATTTAGCTGAAAGACAGCAAACAGAAGCATTTTTGCGCGAGAGTGACCAAAGATTGAAGTTAGCACTACAGGCGGCTAAACTGGGTTCTTGGCAACTTGACCTGAAAACAAGGGAATTAGCTGCTTCTAGCCAGTGTCATCTCAACTTTGGTCTGTCGCCAGAAGTTGAGTTTACCTATAATAAGTTGCTGGAATGTATTCATCCTGACGATCGCTCTTATATGCAAGAGTGTGTTAGAGAAGCTATAGAAAATCATGGTGATTACGAGGCAGAATATCGCTGTATTTGGCCAGATAACAGCATTCATTGGATATTAGCTAGGGGTACGGTTATTTATGATGTGGCTAATCAACCGATTCGGATGATTGGTGTCACGCTGGATGTAACTGACCGCAAGCAAGCCGAAGAAGAATTAAAACGACAAAACTTGCGATCGCAATTATTTGCCGAAATCACACTAAAAATCCGAGAATCTCTACAGTTAGAAGAAATTCTGCAAACCACAGTTAAAGAAGTCCAAAAACTGCTGCAAGCTGACCGAGTGTTAATTTTTCGCCTGTGTCCTGATGGTTCCGGTACAGTAGTGCAAGAGGCTGTCCTACCAGGTTGGCCTGTGGTTTTAGGCCAAAATATTCTTGACCCTTGTTTCCAAGAAAACTACATAGAAAAATATCGTCAAGGACGCATCAGTGCAATTTTTGACATTGCAACAGCTAACATTCAAGACTGTCATAAAGAATTTTTGCAGCAGTTTGGTGTCCAAGCTAACCTCGTAGTTCCAATTTTAATTCGAGATGGGATTTGGGGTTTATTAGTTGCTCATCAGTGCGCTCATCCCCGTCATTGGAACAACTTTGAAACGGAATTATTACTCCAGTTAGCTAATCAAATTGGTATCGCTTTATCCCAAGCACAGCTTTTAGAACAAGAAACCCGCCATGTTCAAGAGTTAGCACGTTCTAATTCTGAATTAGAACAGTTTGCTTATGTCGCTTCTCATGATTTGCAAGAACCATTGCGGATGGTGACAAGTTATTTACAGCTACTAGAGCGGAAATACAGCAGCCAACTTGATGCAACTGCGGATCAGTTTATTAACTATGCCGTAGATGGGGCGCGGCGAATGCAAAATCTGATCAATGACTTGTTAAATTATTCACGGGTAACAACAAGGGGACAACCTTTTGTAGAAGTTGATTGTGCAGAGATTTTAGGGCAGGCGATCGCCAACCTGAAATTTGCTATAGAAGATAGTAGCGCAGAAATTACTTACGACCATCTCCCCATAATTACAGCCGATCCCATACAACTCACACAAGTCTTTCAAAACCTCATTGCTAACGCCATCAAATTCCGCCGAGACATCGCACCACGCATTCATATTGGTGCATTTCGAGCAGATGAAGGAGATGGGGGACAAGGTGGACAAGGGGGACAAGGGGGAAACTTAGACAAAGATGTTTCTTCTACCTTGTCTCCCCCCTCAACACTCAGCACTCAGCACTCAGCACTCAGCACTCCTCAAGAATGGTTATTCTGTGTGAGTGATAATGGAATTGGTTTAGAGGCACAGTACGCTGAACGTATTTTTGTGATTTTTCAGCGTTTGCATGGTAGAAGTAAGTATCCGGGTACTGGAATTGGTTTGGCAATTTGTAAGAAAATCATAGAACGCCACGGCGGACGTATCTGGGTTGAGTCAGAATCGGGCCAAGGCTCGAAATTCTATTTCACAATTCCAGATCAAGCAGGTCAACAATCGTGAATAACCCACAACAAATTATGCCAATTGAGGTTTTGTTAGTTGAAGATAATCCTGGTGATGCGGAACTGACACGCATTGCCTTACAAGATAGCAAAATCTCAATTAACCTCAATGTTGTGGAAGATGGTGTAGAGGCGATGGCATTTTTACGCAAGCAGGACAACTATGTCAGGAAACCTCATCCTGATATTGTATTGTTAGATTTAAATTTACCGCGCAAAGATGGACGGGAGGTATTGGCAGAAATTAAATCTGACGACAATCTCAAACGAATCCCCGTCGTTGTCCTGACTACTTCCCAATCGGAAGAAGATATTCTTAAAGCTTATAATTTGGCTGCTAATTGTTATATCACCAAGCCAGTAGATTTTGATCAATTCGTTAAAATTGTACAATCCATAGAAAATTTCTGGTTTGCGATCGTAAAACTGCCGCCGGAGTAATGGAAATGGCAGGAGAATTAATAAAAGTCTTATTAGTTGAAGATAACCCTGGCGATGTTTTTCTCTTACAGGAGTTATTAAAAGAAGTAAAAACCACACAG
The DNA here is from genome assembly GCF_001298445.1 of Nostoc piscinale CENA21. Classification (NCBI taxonomy): domain Bacteria; kingdom Bacillati; phylum Cyanobacteriota; class Cyanophyceae; order Nostocales; family Nostocaceae; genus Nostoc; species Nostoc piscinale. The sequence continues at coordinate 2,865,501 of NZ_CP012036.1, forward strand.
GTAGATTTGCGTCCGGTTGAGGAATTATCGGCAGCACTCAACTTATTAGCGCAAGATAGTTTTGATGTCATGTTACTAGACCTGTCTCTACCTGATAGTCAAGGCATTAGCACTTTTTTAAGGGCTACCCATCAAGCAAAAGCTACACCGATTATTGTATTAACAGGTTTAGATGACGAAACTTTAGCACTCCGCGCGATGCAAGAAGGAGCGCAAGATTATTTAGTGAAGGGGCAAGTAACTGGTGATTTGCTAGTGCGTTCGATGCGGTATGCGATTGAGCGTCAACGAATTGAAGATGCACTACGTCAGAGTGAGGAAAGATTTCGCGTAGCACTGAAAAATTCACCGATTTTTGTTTTCAATCAAGATAGAGAGTTACATTACACCTGGGTTTATAATTCGATTTCTGGATGGACAAATGAAGATATGCTGGGTAAGCATGACTCAGAACTGCTTCCAGATGAAGATGCTCAAAATTTAACTACCATTAAACAAGGTGTTCTGACTACGGGGATAGGTACAAGAGCAGAAGTATTACTGACTACGCCCCAAGGAATTCGCTATTATGATTTGACTGTTGAGCCATTACGAAATGAGGCGCAAGATATTGTGGGGATAACTTGTGCCAGCATTGATATCACTGAAAACAAACAAGCTGAAGCAAAAATCCGCGAACAAGCAGCATTATTAGATATCACCACAGATGCTATTTTGGTGCGCGATTTAGAAAATAAAATTCTATTTTGGAACAAAGGCGCAGAAAAACTTTATGGCTGGCAAGCATCAGAGGCTTGGGGCAGAAATGTTAATGAGTTATTATTTGATGACTATTGTCCCGAATTTGAAGCAGCTTGGTTAAGCGTCGTCAGCAAAGGTAAGTGGCAAGGTGAATTAAGGAAAAGAACGAAAGCAGGTAAAGATGTATTAGTTGCTAGTCGCTGGAGTTTGGTTTGCGATCGCCAAGGTAGACCCCAATCAATTTTAACAGTAGATACGGATATTACGGAGAAAAAACGCCTAGAATCGCAACTGTTTCGCGCCCAACGCATGGAAAGTATCGGCACTTTAGCCAGTGGTATCGCCCACGACCTCAACAATATCCTCACACCAATTTTAGCGGGAGCGCAACTATTACCTTTAAAGTTCCCTGATGCTGATGAACGAACCCAGCATTTATTAGAAATTTTAGAAATTAATGCCAAACGTGGTGCAGACTTAGTTAAACAAGTACTATCGTTTGCGCGGGGTGTGGAAGGTCAACGCATTAACTTGCAACCTCGACACTTAATTGTGGAAGTTGCCAAGATTTTAAAAGAAACTCTACCAAAATCTATTGAAGTTCGACTTGACTTATCACCTGAGTTATGGATGGTTTCGGGAGATAGTACCCAACTGCATCAAGTGTTGATGAATCTCTGCGTTAATGCCCGTGATGCCATGCCCGATGGTGGTACTTTAACGATTACTGCGGCAAACTTGTTAATTGATGAAAATTACGCCCGGATGAATTTAGATGCCAAAGTCGGCCCTTACACAGTAATTAGTATCTGTGATACCGGGATTGGCATTCCAGAGGAAATTTTAGATCGAATTTTTGAGCCATTTTTCACGACTAAACCTGTGGGACAAGGCACAGGTTTAGGACTTTCTACGGTTCTAGGAATTGTGAAAAGTCACGGCGGCTTTGTGAGTGTAGAAAGCCAAGTCGGGAACGGAACTTGCTTTCGGGTTTATTTGCCTAGTGTGGGTGAACAGGAAATTTTTACCCAAGACGAAATCACACTGCAAGTCGGTCACGGAGAATTGATTCTGATTGTGGATGATGAACCCTCGATTCAAGAAATTACCAGAACATCCCTAGAAACTCATCATTATGAAACTTTAGTTGCTAGTGATGGCATTGAGGCGATCGCCCAATACGCCAAAAATGCCAATAAAATTAGTGTCGTGCTGATGGACATTATGTTGCCCTCATTGGATGGGATAACAGCCATCCGTACCTTACAAAAAATTAACCCCCAAGTCAAAATTATTGCCACCAGTGGACTCATGTCCAAAGAGAAACTAGGGGAAATCATGAAAATGGGTGTCAAGAAATTCTTGGCCAAACCCTACACTGTGAATGAATTGCTACTCAGTTTACAAGAAATTCTCAACGAAGGTGGTTAATCATTTATTGCCTACACCCTTACACCCTTACACCCCTCCATTAAGTCTTCCCACTACCAATCAAAATTTATTGCCTACACCCTTACACCCTTACACCCCTCCATTAAGTCTTCCCACTACCAATCAAATATAACAACGCCATTCTGACAGCTACGCCACTGGTAACTTGCGATTGAATCAAGCTAAATTCTGGGTCATCCATTAAATCAGAACTAATTTCTACACCACGATTTACAGGGCCGGGGTGCAGAACTTTCACATCAGGCTTGCACAGTTGCAATTTTTGTCTGGTAATGCCAAATAACTGATGATATTCCCGCAAACTGGGGAGTAAATGTGCTGTCATTCGTTCTTTTTGCAGTCGCAGAGTCATCACAAAGTCTGCGTCTTGCAAGGCTGGTTCTAATTGCCAATGTAAAAATAGTTGACCGTTGAGTGTATCTTTTTTCTCACTATATATATACTCAGCAAATAATTTAGGTAACAAAGTCGGTGGTGCAGCTAAATGCACTTGTGCGCCACTGGCAATTAAGCTCCAAATATTTGATCGCGCTACGCGAGAATGTAAAATATCTCCAACGATCGCAATTTTTTTTCCCCACCAGCATTTCTATATTCGGGTGATCTCGGTCAACTAAGGTGCAGATTGTAAATAAATCGAGCAATGCTTGTGAAGGATGTTCATGTTGACCATCGCCAGCATTTAGTATACTAACTCGCACACCCAACCGATCCATTTCTTGAGCGATCGCATCTGGGACACCTGCTTCTTTATGACGGATGACCATAATATCAGTCCCCATCGCTAAATAAGTCTTAGCTGTATCGAGAATTGTCTCACCTTTGGTCATCGAAGAAGTAGAAGCCGCAAAATTTAAAGTATCTGCACTTAAACGTTTCGCTGCTAGTTCAAAACTGCTCCGTGTGCGGGTAGAAGGTTCAAAAAATAAATTCGCCACCACCTGTCCTTGCAAAGTTGGTACTTTCTTCGTCCGCCGTGATAGCACTTCTTGAAAACTTGCAGCCGTTTGTAAAACAGTATTGTATTCAGCGATAGTAAAGTCAGCTAAAGAAATTACGTGATGACGATTCCAGGTGGTAGTAGGCATAAATATGTGCGTTGTGGTGTCAAGATGCAATCAATTGCTTCTCTACCAAGTATTTACTTTTAGTATGCAGAGGTAATAATAGCACTTGCTTTCAACATCGAGACTAATATCGAATAAGACTCATATCGTGTCCGGTAAAAGACTCATCATCAAGACCGCAGGGTGCAGGGGGAGAAAGAGTTTCGTCTTTCTGCACAGATATGCGTCAGTCATAACTGATTTGCCGGACATTATATCAGTATACAGAAGTCATAATTGATCAAAGGTTGATGACTCATAGTTATAGATTTATTAAAATTTCTACTAGCAAAATCTTGATTTAACAATCATTCTGGATTATGACTTCTGAAAGCTGAATTCGTTTTCCAGCAACAGCAGATACACCATATATTCTTAATTACTTCTCAGTTTCACATGCCCAGAGCAAGAGCGATCGCTACTGTAGTCCTTGGTAGTCGAGGTATTGCTTTTACTCCTGTCTCAGTACCCTCTCAACTCACGGAATTAGAACCAATAGACCTGATTTTGCGTGATGTTGTCCGTTCCCTTCTCTGGCTAATTACAGGGTATACAGGAAACGAATTTTAACTAGTACAACAAGGCAAAAGTAAAAAGAAAGAATAACTATACCACAAGCCTTTTAGCAATTTCTTATGGTTTGTTTATTTACGCCGACCTGTACTAGTAGTCCAGTAAACCAATTATGAAAGTTCTGCACAGATGTGTTGAATCATAACTGATATCATGTCCGGTTAATTAGTTGTGATTCCCACAATCTTTGCACCACCCCACCCCTCCCCGTCAACGGGGAGGGGAGACATAGCGTAGCTGTGGCGGGGTGGGTTCTTCGGTTTTTGTAAGTAATCAAGCGGACATGATATGATTTGCCGGACATGATATCAAAGGCAAAAAAGAAGGGACGTTTTCAAAAACGTCCCTGTAATTCAATTTTTAAACACTTAATGTCTAATCAAACCAAGAGGTTTTACAACTGTCTCAAGAAAGCGATAATTGCTCTTTGATCATCGCGTGTTAGAGAACGGAAGCGAGCCATAACTTCTTTTGCTTCACTTCGGTTGGTGTTGGAAAGCGCACTGTTATATGGTGGGCAAATGACATCTTGAGGTCTTGCACCGTAGTCGATAACAATGGGATCAGTGCCGTTAACTACGCCATCATAACCAAGTTTGTTATAGTATTTCCCACCTACATTTGGAGGTACAGGACATCCACCACCAGTCAGTTTTGAGGTCTTACCGGGTTCATCAGGTGCAGGTAGGTCATGTAGCTCAATTGCAGCCAGCAGTGCTTCGTCTACATTGCGAACAACCAATGGTTCGTTGGTGACTTCGCTATTGGTTGTTACAGTACCCGCAGGTGTGGTGTCACGGTTGAGGATACTTAAGAAGACACGCGCATCGTGCATGAATGGAGGGCCAACTCTACCAATACCCATTAGAGGTGGTGTACGGAAACGATCACCAGTAGCAGTACCTCTCACATTGGAGAAGGAATCGCTGGCAAAGTTACGCATTAAATCGTAGGTTGCGAAGATAGCTGCACCAGAACTTTGACCAAATGCGTCAGCACGGTTTACAAGGAATGGATCGCGGGGAATTGGTGAATATCTTTCAACATCAATGACTGGGCCTCTGTGGATGTTGATATCAGAGAATATAGGAGCCCAACGATAGCTGAGAGCATCGATAAGTCCTTGTGCATCAGGCCCCAAGGATGGGTCGCCAGTAGCCGGAGACTGACCAGTTCTTTGAATTGGAGTGTGGCAGTTAACGCAACCAACCATACGATCGCTCTGGTTAATTGCATTGGGATCTAAACCATCGCCGCCTCTAGGCATTTTACCAGCAATAGTCCGGTTAGAAAATGCTACCAAGTCAATACCAAACAGCTTCGCCCCTCTTTGGACTCTAGCAGCTGGATTGTTACCAGGTAAATTTTTAGAAGGATCTTTAGCTCTCAGGACAGCTAACAGGTCTCTACCGAATTCTGGGGGAGCGAGGGAACGGATGAAGTTACGTTCGCTAAATGGTCTGCTGACAGGAAGTTCTGGATCAGCTACTTCATTGCGGCAGCCGCGATTGTAAGGAGCAATAGCGGGGTTAGCAATATTCTGCTCAAAAGGAGAGATGCGGTTAGTCATACTCAGACTACCAAACATACCTCCAACGATAAACTGCATCATTTCTGAACCATTGGCGCGTAGACCAAAACGTCCTAACCCTCTAGCAAGTGAATCTTCTCTGCCATCAGGCACATTCGCAGGAATTGTATTGGTTACACCTGTGACGCAATCACCACTACATTGGAACAAAGTAGTTTTGATCGAAGAATTGTCACCTCTAGCATCGTTAGGGTCAGAAGCGCCTGTAATATCCACGTTGGGAATCGCTTCTATCAAACCACGACCAATATATGGAGGCCCAGCAAGTTCGGTAATAGCACGTCTAAATCCGGTTGTACTCCGTCCGGTGGCTTTATTGAAGTTAGTAAGGTCTCCATTTACTGCAAGGTTTCTATCTTCCGCAACGCTGGGGATAGCATCTGGCCTACAATCTAAACCGAATACTTCTCTGAGTCGATCACTTGGCGGGCGCACATGCTGTAAGAAACCGCCAAAATCTTGACCACTGGGACTAGTAGCATTTAACGCATCAAAAATGACTGGTGATGCTGAGGCGTTAAAGTCGCCAAATACGGTAAAAGCTGCGGTTCGTCCTGTATTATTGACCGCATCCAATTCTGCGGTGCTGACGGCCACACTACGACGACTTAGGTCAGCAGTACCATCTGGCTCGACCGGATCTAAGTCACTACCAGGCGCTCTACCACCACCATTGACTCCAGTACTACCTGATACAAAACTGAAGTTGGTGGGAGTTGTTCTGTTAGCTCTACTGACGGTAGAAGTACCTGTCAGCAGTCCTTCGTTGGGAACTGACTCCAGGTTATTCAGGTGACAACCTGCACATCGTGTTTGCATGGCCATCGACCCGAAACCATTCTCAACTATGTTGGGGGTAGTAAAGAAAGTAGCCCCTTCTAGCTCTCTTTCCTTCACGGAATTTGGTAGAGAAGGATAAACTAATCTGTCCAACTGAGCCAAGGTAGTGATCGAGTTAAACCCTACATCGCCAAAAGTATCACGACGTATACGCTCGACTGGACGCAGGGTGCGCCCATTAGGAGGTTGAACCTCAAACAATCTCAAGTCTGGATTTACTTCGTTTCGTCGGCGTGCAAATAAGGTTTCTTCGTCAGGTAAGGCAATCTGACCGAAGACCTTTTGTGGGTTGATATAGCCCATCAGTACAGATAGGCCTAAAGATAAACCCACTATTAATAAAAGAAATCTTCGTTGTTTTCGCATTAACTAAGTTCCAAGCTTATTTAATATTTGAGTAATACAAACTCAAGGCTGTCTATTTCGCATTAGGAGTAATACAATTTCCGGGCTACCGATTCCGTAGAGGAATTGTAGCTTTTTCGTCACGAGTACGAAGAAATCAAGCAAAGCATTGATCCCAATACTTTAGAACTTAAGTTCGCAAATAGTTGAGTAACTAATTACACTGTATATTACTACAACTTCAAAGCAAAAGGAAATTTTTATTAAGTATATACTGTTAAATATTTCTACATAAACTGTCTAAAATAAATCAAGATACTATGAAGTTAATGTGACGCTAAAGTCCAGTTTATGTAATCTTTAAAATCCAGTTATTTTCATTATGAAGTTAAAAAAAATCTTTAAATAAGGCATCATCAAGAGAGAATTATGCAGTTACAGAGAAATGCTTATGTGCTTGATATTTACCCAGGAGCATTAGGCTATGATGCCGGAAAGCCAAGGCTTTGAGATGATATGCCTCACCTTTATATAACTTCATTGAGTCAACTATATGACCTGTCAGACAATAGTTTTATCAAAATTAAATGAATTACCTCAGTACATAACACAACAGAGCTAGAGATACTCTATCCCTAATTGTTTGTAGATTTGTTCAAGGAATATAAGCACATAATAATGCTCATATACTCAGTATCAATATTCAAATTTTGTATCTATTTAGGTTGACTCGCAATCAATATTATGTGTTATCAAAATTGATACATTTTACTGATATATAATTGCTTGCAAAACAGCACATAACTTCCAACTAGTAAATAGATTTAACAAAATTTCACTGCTAATATTCATCAATAATTGATACTAATAAAAATTCTCAAGAACTAATTTGCGGAAAACCTAGTAAAGAAAAAGCCAAATCTTTTCTAGATTGCGCCTGTTAAGATAGAGATTTACAAATAAGTTGCACGTATAACAGTCCTATTTGATAGGTGAACAACAGAGACACGGAAGACAAGGGAGAGAGATGTTTATAAATCATTTAGGATTGCTATATTGTCAAACAAATTTCTTTTGTATGAGATGACAGATGCTCTCACACTCTTGAAAGATTTAAACTGGAATGGTTGCGTTAATAATATTGATGCAATAGCTGTGGGGTGTTAAATATTTGCTGTTTACCCCAAAACTATAGATGTCGGAGACATCAATATATTGACAATTAGGACTGATATACAGAGTAAGGAAAACCTTAGATGCGCTAGAGGCTTGGCTTACTCTACAAGAGTACCCAATAACTGGGGTTTGATAGGAGACACAGAGCCAAAGGGAATAGGGTTGAAAAAGCTGTTTACTTAAGTCCTAACGATAAAATATCATACCAAACTTCTTTGGTGATGAAACTAAATTTTACATTAAGTAAAATTGCCTTTAATTACTGTGGTAAGTGAAAAACATGCAAAGCTACAGAAATTAAAGTCAGGAAAGTTAAAAAGCCGATAGTATCTAGCATTGTGGTGACTAATGGCCCACTCACTAATGCAGGGTCAAGCTTCAGGCGTTTTAAACCCATTGGTAATAGTGTACCGAGAGTCACAGCCACTAGTGTATTCGTCGCCATAACTGTACCTGCAACCAAACCCACCCAGCGTTCTTGGGGTTTCGCCCAAATCATCGATAGTGCCATCATTGTAATAGCTAAAACTACGGCTGTGCCTAAACCTGCCAGCACTTCTTTACGGAGAATTTTGAAAGTATCTCTGGGTGTGACTTCGCCAACACCCAAGCCTCTAATTGTTACAGTTAAGGCTTGAATTCCCACAGTCCCGCCTGTGTTGGAGAAAATTGGCATAATGACAGCTAATACTGGTACAGCCGCAATTACTGATTGAAAAGGTGCGATCGCACTTGCCGCACCAATGTACAATGCCATAATTGCCAGCAACCACGGTAGGCGCTTGCGAATGGTAACTAAGGGCGGCGATAAAGCTTCTTCATCACCACTCACCCCGGCTAGTTTTTGGATGTCTTCGGTGGCTTCTTCTTCTAAAATATCAATCACATCATCAATAGTGATGATGCCGACTAATCTATCTTCCCTGTCTACTACCGGGATAGCGATTAAGTCGTAACGCTTCATGATTTGGGCGACTTCTTCTTGCGGCGTTTCGGTTTTAACTTTGATGACGCGATCGCTAGATATATCACGAATATAGACATCAGGAAAAGTAAACAATAACTGACGCAACGAAACTACTCTGACAAGTTTACGGTTATTGTCTGTAACGTAGGCGTAGTAAATTGTTTCCTTATCTTCGTCTTGACGGCGAATTTTGCTGAGGGCTTCACCAACGGTTAAACCTTCTTGTAAACGCACATATTCTGTAGTCATCACCCGCCCAGCCGTACCTTCGGGATAACCCAGAATTGTGGCGGTTGCTTGTCTTTGTTCGGAACTTAGCTGTTGTAATAAGCGTTTAACTACTCCAGCCGGCAATTCATCAAATAATTCTGCCCGTTCATCAGGACTCATCGCCTCCATAATTTGTACTACCTGGACATCATGCAGAGAGTTAATTAGTTCTTCCTGCACATCTGTGGGTAGATATTCAAACACGTCAATTGCCTGGGCTTTATTTAACAGCCGAAAAGCGATCGCTCGTTGTTTTTCTGGTAATTGTGTAATATATTCACCGACATCTACGGGTTGTAACCCATTTAAATCGCATTTCAACTGATTTAAATCAGAGACATTGAACAGTGAATCACGAATGTCCTGTATAAGCATGAATACCTCCTATGTGCCTCCCCCGCGCCGAGAGACACGCTCACTAGCTTAGAGGAGGTTCGTACTGCCGTCTTGTGGACTTTTGTCCATAAAATCTCAACAACTCAATATCGATTGCCAAATCAAGGCATCGCTAACTGATCATCCTAACTTGGAATAGTGCGATCTGATCAATTTTCAGTAACTATGTACTAATTTTGTAATATTTATTACAAGTACAATATTAATTACCCTGATTTTTCGTTAACTAGTGTCGATTGTACTATCGCCAAAATTTGTGTCAAGCAAATTGTAGAGGTTTGCTGGCAAACTTCACAAAGTCAAAATATTTACATCGGCTTATTAGTGTTTGTTTGCAGACTCAGGGTAGATTTATGAATTCTGAAAACAATTGCCAAACCTAGCACTTGCATCAATATACAAAGTTGGGTGTAGCGATCGTGAAACCCAACAAATGAAAGATATTGAAAAATGGTGGCGACAGACTGTCTTTATTGGTTAAACAAAAAAACACTATATTTTCCCAATAATACTAAGTTCCATCCACCCACAATCTGTTTAGCACTTATTAATAAATATTCTCCCTTAATTGGGAAAACACATGGTAAGTATCTATCTTAGACTTACCTTGAGAATTTTGTTTGGCTTCTTCAACTTTAATCAAGTTATATTCAATGTTCTCAGCGTAGATTGCAAAAGTGATGTTGAAAATTTCTAGAAAATTAATAACCCATTTGCACTCATCTTTGGGTAATTTTTCGTAATAACGAATTAAATGAGCAATTCTAATTTCCAAATGGCTGCGAGAATTCTGACAAATTAAAATGATTTTGAGGAGAATAATTACTAAAGTTAATGGATGACCTTGAGAAAGTAATAAGATAAATAACTGTGAAGGTTCTCGTCCATTTTCTGTGGTTAGACAATCAATCAACCGATTACAGCTTCTCAGAAATAAGTTTTTATCTAAAACTTCTTCATCATATTCTGGTTTCCAATTAGCTAAATTTTCTTTTAATTCTTGATTTAATATTTTGACTAAATCTAGATTTTTAACAGAAAAAAATAAGTACTTACGTATACTTTCTTTAAATCCTTTAAATGTTTGCTCCTGTGTTTGTTTAATAAATATATTGGCTAAATTTTCATAACTGAATAATCCTTTTTTCAGGATAATCATTTTAATCAAACGTAAAACATTATCGCCCAGAATGCTAGGATTGACATACCGTGTAGAACTAGAAGCCGAGGACTGAGAACGCGCAATATACATTGCTAGTTCAAATTTAAAATTGTCCTTCATTTGCTTAGAAAGTTGCCTAGCTGCTTCTTGTTGCTCTTTGGGATTATTAACATCTAAAGATTGGGCAACTAATAAATAAGCTGCATAGCGATTACTCCAGTGAGTCTTACCTTTATGATCGTGTTTATGAGCAAATAATTTTAATTCTTGATAGTCTTCACTCTTAACAAAATTTTTGAGCCAGCTTTTATATATATGCAAACTGGTATAACTGCTCTTTTTGCATGGAACATCATAATTAACTAATAAGTTAATTAATTCTTGAATAGCTTCATATTTTCTTTTAGATGCCCAGTTATTAACTATGATATAGCAACAACGCTTAATAGTATTCCGAAATTCCTGCTCATTGTTGGCTGAGATGATTTTCCGAATTAGAGGTACTGTATTTAAACTACCTGATTCTAGAAAGTCAAAAAATAATCTTTTAAATTCTCGCAAGACTTCTTCTGGAGACTTTTCATTGACAATTTCCATGAAGAAGCTATAAATTTTCTCTTGCCCAAGTTGGAGATTTAATGGCTGAAGATTGGGTTTAACAAAATTTGGTTCTTCTAAATCGGTAAACAGGCTATGAGTGGTCATGGAAGTTCTCAAGACCAATGAAGTTAATGTATCTATTATTTATTAGATTACCTGTGACAGCCATCAGTATCAATCAATTTTTCAAAGATAAGGTAATTTTTTGAATGAGTTTTGATGAATTTACTGAAGTCTTCTTCAAGATTAAATTCACAAAGCTCAGTATCTCAGGAAAATTACGGTTATAGATTGACTAAGTACTTACGCACAAAGATTTTCTGTAGAGACTGGGTAAAAGGGTGTGGGGTATAAGTGCATGAACCACACCTCACAAAAGCTACAGAGTCAAAAGCCTACCTCTGACCCCACATTAGCTATCTCGTAACCATTTGGGTAACTGCGGATAGGAGAATCAATATAAAAATTAGTCTGAGTCCGGGGTGGAAGCCAGTGCATGAATTTGGCGCGGAATTTGAGGATTTTGACCATAACAGAACGCAGCCACGGAGAAGGATGTTCAAAACCAAAGGCATCAAGCATTGTCTCATCAAGTAAAGCATAGATGATTGGTTTCAAAGGTTGTCGCATCCACCAAGGAAACCAACTTAAAAATAAAGCAAGTGTTGATTCTCCAATACGGCGGTTTGTGTCAGAATAGCGAAAATTTTTCTTTTCGTAGTCGAGTTTATAGCGTTCAAACTCTGCGTAGGTTTCGGGAATATTTTCAATGTGCATCCTCTTACCGACTTCTCGCCAAAAGTAAAAAGACGCTAATTTTTCTTGCTCGCACATCAACCGCCAACCAAAATTGGCATTCCAGTCGATAGGATCATAAATAAAGGTCGAAAGCACATATAAAAAATCGGCGTTGTCAATTTTAAAGCGTCCGTGGATGGCGTTCATCCGTTGCAATGCTTGTTGACCGCGATCGCTTTCATAACCCCATTTAACAATTTCTACCAACAAAATCGATGTGTCGTCATAGCGTTTTTGCGGACGCTGATGAAATTCTTTGGTCTGATCGAGTAATTTAGATATGCTGGGAACACAGTAGGTTCGCATTAAGGCGACTTCTAGCGATCGCTGCATTTCCCACGAAAATTCATAACCCGACATCAGATAATATATCTGGCTATGGTCGGTTACTGGGTCAAGTTGCTGAATCTGATTAAAGTTTTGGTAACGGTTGGGAAGCATAATTCATCACTATGACTGTATTTATTGTTAATCATCTCTGCCAGGATTGATTTATAACTTTTTATGATGTTATTTTTAATCAAACCAATCGGTCGGTAAAATTGACATCAAGGCTTCAAAATGCTGAATATACACTCAACACTCAGCACTTTTCTATATGTCCAAAGGCGAAGAAACAAAAACTCGCATTCTCCAACAAGCAGCGGAACTGTTTAACCAACAGGGATATGCGGGTTCGTCAATTTCAGATATTATGCGTGTTACCGGATTGCAGAAAGGCGGAATTTACAATCACTTTTCTAGTAAAGATGAACTAGCACTCCAAGCCTTTGATTTTGCGATAGCCCTTGTAAGTCAGCGAACAAAAGCCGCAATTAGGAGTAAACATCATGCAATAGAACGTCTAGAAGCGATTATGGAAGTATTTAGCAGTTTTGTTGAGTATCCGCCCATTAAAGGTGGTTGTCCACTGTTAAATACAGCAATTGAAAGTGATGATGCTCATCCAGGATTGCGCGATCGGGCGCAACAAGCAATGAACTCTTGGCTTAACTTAATTTCTCAAATTATTACCAAGGGAATTGATAGAGGTGAAATTCGTTCTGGTGTGAATGCTGATGAAGTCGCAACTATTATTATTGCAACTTTAGAAGGTGCAATAATGATGAGTAAATTATACGACGATGTAATTCATATCCAAAGAATAATTACTCACTTAAAACAGTATATAAACACTAATCTTAAAAGCTATGGTACAAGTTAAAGTATATGGTTTAGCTGATCAACTAAATCCTATTAAATCAGATTTATCTCACATTATTCATACCTCACTAGTTGAAATTTTAAAAATTGCCACTGAAAAGAAATTTCAGCGATTTTTTCCTTTAGACGCAGAAAATTTTTACTATCCTCAAGACAGATCATATAATTATCTAGTTATCGAAATTGTCATGTTTGAAGGACGCTCAGTTGAAACCAAAAAAGAGCTGATTCGGAAGTTAATTAAAGATATTTATGAAACCTTCGGCATCTCTGTTAACGACATTGAAATCACCATTTTTGAAACCCCCAAATCTAACTGGGGTATTAGAGGTACAACCGGAGACGAATTAAATTTGAATTACAAGGTAGAAGTTTAAATTATGCCTAAGTGGTAAGTCAAAATACAACTCCCCATAATTATTAATTTCTTTGCCTGATGCTTAACTGAACTTTATTGGTCTTTAATAGATGTTTAAAAATCTGCTCAGTTAACAGATATATGTCAAACTCGCTCAAAGCATCAACAACTGGACTGGCAATTGTAGACAAGGCGCGAAAACGTCTTGGTTGGACGAAAACTAGTACGGCGCGTTGGTGGCAAGATGCTCACACTTCTAGAGCTAGTTTAAGGCGATTTTGGCAGGGCGATCGCATTCAACAAGAAATTTTCATCGCTATCTGTCAGGCTGTTGGCATTAATGATTGGCAAAGTATTGCAGAAATACTTGACGCAGACTTCGAGGAAGTCTCTACACAATACCTTGACTGGGATGAAGCACCTGATGTTGAAAGTTTTTATGGACGCAATCAAGAATTAACTAAGCTTGAACAATGGATTGTAGGCAATCGCTGTAAACTAATCATTATCACAGGGATGGCTGGCATTGGCAAAACGTCTCTGGCTCTGGCTTTAGCTGATTGTCTTCAGTTAAAATTTGATGGCTTAATCTGGAAAACCCTTCATTTTGCGCCATCCCTAGTTTTGCTGTTAGATGGACTTCTCCACACCTTTAAGCAAACTCCAGTTGATGATTTTTCCCAAGATACCGCAAAACTCATTCACCATCTGCAACAGCGTCGGTGTTTATTAATACTTGATGGGTTGGATGAGTCAGAGAAACACTATCATCAATTTATCCAGCAATTAAGCCGCGCTCATCATCAAAGTTGCATTATCCTCACCAGTCGAGAACAACCAAATATTATTGAGTCGAATAGTAAAACGGTTCGCAGTCTCACTTTAACAGGATTACCAAAAGCTGCGGCTGTGGAACTATTGCAAGCCAGAGGATTCACAGGTAAGGAAATCGGATTATCACCCTTGATTCAACTTTATCGCGGCAATCCTTTGGCACTCAAACTAGTTACGCCATTGATTCAGTCTGTGTTTGGTAAGAATATTGCGGCTTTTCTGAGTCAAAATACGATAGTAATTGGCGATCGCTTGCGTGCTATCCTTAAGCAACAGTTTGAACAACTGAGTGATTTAGAACAAGATATTCTCTATTGGTTAGCAATTTGGCAACAACCAATTTCTTTTAGTCGCTTGCAAACTCATTTACTCATTTCTCTCGACCCAGCTACAGTTTTAGATGCTATTGTCAGCTTGGAACGGCGATCGCTTTTAGAAAAATGGATTTGTAGTGATGCACCAGCTTTTACTTTGCAACCAATGGTGATGAAAATTGTCACCGATGAATTAGTAGAACGTGGGACTCAAGAGATAATTCAGGTTATGCAGAGTCAAGATATCGCTGATTTTAAAATTTTGCGAACCCATTGGTTATTGCGTCCAGGCAGTGATGATATTGTTGGCGATCGCATTTTGCATCAACTACAAGAAAAACTCTGGCAGATTTATAGGGCAAATCTCGTACAAAATCTCCAGCAAATTCTATTACTTTTAAATGATAAATCACCTTTAGCAATTGGTTATATTGCTTGCAATATCACAACAATTATTAATCGATTAGGATAGTGACCAAATACTAGAAGTATTTAAAATAAATCCTGCTAAAACTGGATCTGCACTTACTGTCTCAGGATTTTCTAAACATTATTGTGGTTTATCAGGATAATAAATACAGCACTTTGCGTAACAGTTAGGCACAATATTTAAGAAGATAAAGTAAAAAATAAGATGAAACCATACTCAATAGATTTAAGAGAGAAAATAATTAGTGTTTACGAAGCAGGAAATACATCAATTAGGAAAGTAGCAGCAAGATTCAAGGTAAGTAAAAATACAGTGCAAGGATTGGTAAAGCAAAAACGGGAACAAGGAACGTTACAGCCAAGACCAGCAACGGGAGGAAAAGCAAGTCAACTGTCTGGTTATGAACACCAGATAGAGGAAATGGTGGCGGAATTTCCAGATTATACCCTAGCCGAATATTGTGAATATTGGGGAGAAAAAACAGGAGTCAGATTGAGTGAGAGTGCAATGTGCAGATTTCTCCAAAAACAAGAATTGACAGTCAAAAAAAACACTCAAAAGCAGCCAAGGTCACAGAGAAACAACACAAAATAAACGGTTAGAGTATTGGGAAATTATCCGGGATGTCTGCTGTACGGTT
>NZ_CP012036.1:7072847-7094556 GCF_001298445.1 Nostoc piscinale CENA21
GANGTAGCACCGAGACGTTGTTGCTGTTGTAGTTAACAGTAACCAAATCGAGCTTGCCGTTGCCGTTGAAATCTCCTACTGTGACTGAGAAGGGATTACTGCCGACAGTGAAGTTGGTGGCAGTGCCGAAGCCCCCTGTGCCGTTGCTTAACAGCACCGAGACGTTGTTGCTGTTGTAGTTAGCAACAGCCAAGTCGAGCTTGCCGTCGCCGTTGAAGTCTCCCACTGTGACTGATTGGGCAGTAGTGCCGACGGTAAAGTTGGTGGCAGTGCCGAAGCCCCCTGTACCATTGCCTAACAACACTGAGACGTTGTTGCTGTATCTGTTAGCAACAGCCAAGTCGAGCTTGCCGTCGCCGTTGAAGTCTCCTACTGTGACTAACCTGGGACTACTGCCGACGGTGAAGTTGGTGGCGGTGGCAAATGTGGTTAACACTCCAGGGTAGGTTTGTCTAGTTTCTGCTGTTAACCCCACCTGTGAAGTGATTTCCCCTAGCTTGTGTTCTAGTTCCCAACTTCCTCCTTGTTGGGCGCTGCCAATTTTCCCGGCTGAGGCGGCAATGTTCGCTTTGGTAATTTGGTGTAGCTTTTGGATAAAGCTTTTACCTTTTTCGCCTTGGGCAACTTCACACCCATAAATTAGGATTTCTGCGGCTTGCCATTGCTGTAGTTGTTGGCAATAGGTGTGGAGATTGTCTAGGTTGAGTTGACTATTACCTAGTTGCAAGCAGCCTGGGCTACCGTGGGCAATGATTTGAATACTGGCTCCGGGATATTTGCTGCACAGGGCGCTGATTTGAGCGATGCCGTCTTGTTGTTTGTTGAGGACGGTAACTTTCGCGGTGGGTATGATGCCTAATTCTAGTATTTGATAGTCATCAATTCCCGCATCGATAATGACTAGAGTTTGTTTTATTGCAGTAGTAGTAGATGCCATGATGTTTTGTTTTTTTCGGTTGGCAGTTAATTTGATTACGGACACCTGTGCCGGAAAATACTTGTATTTATTTAGTTGATTTTTGTATAAAAAATTTGCAGCACAATTGCAGACTTCATTGATATCTCAATGAGTCAAAGTTAAATCGCTTACATATAAAGGGATGATTTCAATAGTTTTGTAGGATGGACATCTTGCCCGTCCCTTGTATTTACATGGCAGGCAAGATGCCTACCCCACAAGAATCATCCCTCGCCTTGTAGCAAGGAGAGAGGTTCATCGAACTTACGTTGCATTAGATATACAGTATTTAAATTTACTTAAATTACTGATTGACTTGATTTTATCTATAGGTATAGTTAGTAACTGACCGTCCAATATTCTAACTAGATTGTTGTCAACTGTCAAAAGGCATACTTTTAACAAAGTGCTGAATACTAAGTCCTAAGTATAAACACCATAACTACTAGGCTTTAAGTAATCAATACTGTCTAATCCAAGTAACTACACTTATATATTTTTTTACTCATGCTTTTACACTCTAATGTTCAGGCTGCTCTCCCTGTAGAAATACTTGCTTCGCGTCATTTCATCGACTGGCTGGAACTCCAGCAAATTAGTCTAGCGTTTACTACTTATCAAAGTTCGCGGCTGATGTTGTTGGGAGTAGACAACCGCCATCAATTATCAGGATTTGAGCGTTTTTTTCGACCGCGCTATGGGGTTATATGCGACTCCAGAACGGATTTATCTCAGTTCTAAATCTCAAATTTGGCAGTTAGACAATGTGCTAACTCCCGGACAACTTTATGATGGTTATGACAAGCTTTATATTCCCCGAACTGCTTATACTACGGGGGATTTAGATATTCATGATTTAGCTGTAGAAACAAATAACCAACGCATTATATTTATCAGTACTATATTAAATTGTCTGGCAACGGTGAGCGATCGCCATAGTTGCATTCCTTTATGGAAACCTAAATTTATTTCTAGCTTAGTTAATGAGGATCGTTGTCACCTCAATGGTTTAGCAATGGTCAACGGTCAGCCTCGTTATGTGACTTTATGTAGTCAATCTGATGTGGTGGATGGTTGGCGTGACAAGCGACAAGGCGGTGGTTGTGTAATTGATATTCAATCTGATGAGGTGATTGCTACAGGTTTATCTATGCCCCATGCGCCACGATTTTATCAGGATAAGTTGTGGTTACTCAATGCTGGTACTGGGGAATTTGGCTATATCGATACAGATGGCAAATTTGTGGCTATTGCTTTTTGTCCTGGTTTTCTGCGGGGTTTGGCTTTTAGTGGTGATTATGCGATTGTTGGCTTATCTAAACCCCGTGACAAAACTTTTGCTGGCTTAAAACTAGATGAACATTTAGACAAGAAAAATACTGAAGCTCGCTGTGGTTTGATGGTGATTGACTTAAAAACTGGTGATGTTGCTCATTGGTTACGTTTAGAAGGAGAAGTGACAGAACTTTATGATGTGCAAGTTTTATCAGGAGTTCGTCGCCCCCAAGCCTTGGGTTTTCAAACTCAGGAGATTGAGCAGTTAATTACCCTCGATCCGCGTTCTCCTTTGATGGGGGGAAATTTGGCTGGTGATAATCAAGCTCAGTCTGATTCCTGGACAAATCCAACTGTAGAACAGCTTTACCAGCAGGCGTTAGCTTTACAACAACAATTAAAATTAACTGAAGCGATCGCCCAATACGAACAAATCATTAGCCAATATCCCCAATATGCTCCGGCTTGGTATCAGTTGGGGGTAATTATGGACAATCAAGGACAAATTGAGCAAGCTGTTTTAGCTTACCAACAAGCATTGATAATTAACCCTAAATATGCAGAAGCTCATAATAGTTTAGGTATTGTGCAAGTCGCCAAGCAAGATTTAGAAACAGCGATCGCTTGTTTTGAATCTGCAATCATCAGCAATCCTAATTATGCTTTTGCTCACAATAATCTGGGTTTAGCTTGGCAAATGCAAGGCAAGTTATCAGCCGCAGCCGTTAAATTTCAAGAGGCTTTAGCAAAAAATCCCCAATATCCAGAAGCTTATTTGAATCTAGGTATTGTTTTTGAAGCACAAGATAACTTACAAGGTGCGATCGCTTGTTATCGTTCAGCAATTCACAACAAACCAGACTATATAAAAGCTTATATTCGTTTAGGATCAGCACTGTTATCTTTAGCGATGGCTACACAAGGTGAAGTAGATGAAGCCAGAGCAGCTTTTGAAAAGGTATTACAATTGCAACCAGACTCGGCTGAAGCTTTCACTTACTTGTTTTACCTCAAAGAGATGACTTGCGATTGGCAAATGCGTCAGTCTGAATTAACGCGTTTGTGGGAACAAACTCTTTTGGAAATTGAGTCAGGAAAAACAACCACAATCGGCCCCTTTGATACCTTATATAAGCCTTGGGACAGTAATTGTCTGCTAAAAATAGCTCGAACTCATGGAGAAAATATTAAAGTACAATGGGCAAGTGTGCAGCAATATCTGAATTTTATTCATTCTCGTTCTTTGACTGGGCGACTACGCATTGGCTATTTATCTAATGATTTCCGCAACCATGCTACAAGTCATTTGATGAGAAGCTTATTTAATCTGCACGATCGCGCTAATTTTGAGATATTTGCTTATTCTTTTGGCGCAGATGACAAGAGCGAATACCGTCAATACATTGCAACTAACTGCGAACAGTTCCGCGATATTACTACTTTATCTATAGAAGAGAGCGCCCAGCAAATTTATGACGATGGCATTCATATATTAGTTGATCTTAAAGGTTACACAGCTGGTTCTCGCAGTGGGATTTTGGCTTTAAAACCTGCGCCTATTCAAGTTAATTATTTGGGCTATCCCGGAACAATGGGTGCAGACTTTATTGATTATATGATTGGCGATGCAATAGTTACACCACCAGAATTTGCTGATAGTTTCAGTGAAAAACTAGTCATCTTACCCCACAGTTATCAAGTCAACGATTATCAACAAGCGATCGCTGCTACTTCTGTAAGTCGTTCTCAGTACGGTTTACCAGAGCAGGGTTTTGTTTATTGCTGCTTTAATAATAACTATAAAATTGAACCGCAGATTTTTGATGTATGGATGCGGATTCTCGCCGCAGTTCCAGGGAGTGTGCTTTGGTTACTGGTGAGATTTCCTGCTGCTGAGGATAATCTGAAAAAAGCAGCCGAGGCTAGAGGAATTGATAGCGATCGCTTAATTTTTGCCCAATATCACCGCAAAGCCGAACATTTAGCTCGCCATCAACTAGCAGACTTGTTTCTAGATACTTTATATTGCAATGCTCACACGACTGCTAGTGATGCTTTGTGGGCTGGTTTACCAGTTCTTACCTGTAGAGGAGAAACTTTTGCTTCTCGTGTCGGGGCTAGTTTGTTAACAGCCGTTGGTTTACCAGATTTAGTGAGCCATAATTTAGAACAATATGAGCAGTTAGCAATCCATTTAGGAAATTCCCCTGAAACATTGCTGAAACTCAAACAGAGATTAGCACAAAATCTGATGTCTTACCCTTTGTTTGACACACCACGTTTTACCCACAACTTAGAACAAGCTTACTTTGCGATGTGGCATATTTATTCTGCTGGGCAACTTCCACAGCCAATCATTGTAGATGAATCAGTGATAGCAAAGTCCTAAACTGCCTGAATTCAATAAGCGACCGTCCGAATTCCAATACGGTTCGGTTAACGTTTTAATCTTGTTAAGATCCCCCCAACCCCCCTTAAAAAGGGGGGCTAATAACCCTCTTTTACCCCCTTTTTAAGGGGATCGTCGCAGGCGGGGGGATCTTAACCGAACCGTATTGGCCCGAATTCAATAAATGACTTGCAGAGCGATCGCACTGAAAATCTCTACTGACTCGAATTATCTTGAACTAATAAAACGGATTTTACAGGTCGCTTGATGACATTGCCTTGTGAATCAACTTTGCCGTAGAAGGTTTTACCGTTGTAATAAAGGGAAGATGAACTACCGCCATCTAAGTTCATAGCTTCGGATGCGCCAAGTTTTTTCATTAAATCTGCGAGTTGTGGTAGAGATACACCAGAATTATTTGGTTGTGAAGGCTTTTGCGCTACCATCACTAAAAGAATGCTGCCATCGCGGGTAATACCTACAGCCGTTCTAGCGTTGGGTTGTTTACTTCCAATTGCATCGCGTCCGTTAGTATTATCTACAAAAGCTTCTTGCTCAGATGTGAGTTTTGGTAACAGTCGCGGCCCAGCACCAATAGCATCAATTACGCGACATTCGGCTGGTGGTGCTTCATTATGCACAGCAATGGCGTAGCGGGTTTTTCCTCCACATAAGTAGCGACGAAATTGACTCCGATTTAAAATTGCAATCAAGTAAGGTCTTAATTTGGGATTATCAATTAATCTCTCGTTTTGTCTGGGATCAGCTACCAATTGACCGTTAGCAATCATATAAGATGTAGATTTTTGGTTGGCTGGGTCAAAAAAGCCAGCGTTGATAATAGCGACAGCTTGATGCTTTTGGGCAAATTCTTCTACAGTGTTTGTCTGCTGTGATAATGCTGGAGTGACTACAAACTTGCTGTTGGCTGGAATTAACAAAACATGAGCTATACCTTGGGGTAAAGTGCGTTCAAAGTAGCGGATAGTTTTTGGGTTGGGAATTGCCGAAGATATCGACTTTGGTAACAAACTTATACCCAACCACAAAGGCATTACACCAACACTCACTATAGTTAAACTCAGCAGCCAAATTTTTCTCATTTGCTCACACTCAACCTTGCTGCATGAATATTACAGCAGAATTTACGATCAGCATGTTCAAAATTACGATAGGTTCTCTCGCGCCATTGGGCGTGTAAGGGTGTAAGTCAGCAAAACCCTTACACCCAATTTCAATATTTGTTGAGAACCAAAATTATTTTGTTGTCCGCAACATCACATTCTCAACTAAAGACCGCCATAATTTATCGGGGAGAATTGCGTGCAGAAGCAGAAACGCTTCCCCATAAGGAGAATAACGCAATCTTGCGGAGCGATCGCAAGCTGCTCGATAAATTGTTTTAGCCACACCTTCCGGCGCAGCTAAAGAATCATTAATCTTCTCATTAAAGTTTTTCACTTGAGAGACCATATCTGTATAAACAGGATGACTCGCCCAAACAATGCCGTGATTAATAAAATTTGTCTTAATACCACCAGGTTCAATAATTTTGACACGAATTCCAAAACGTCGTAGCTCATAGCGTAGAGATTCAGAAAGTCCCTCTACCGCCCATTTAGTTGCATGATAAGAAGACACAAGTGGAAACGCCAGACGACCACCAATTGAAGCCACATTAATAATTGTGCCTCCGCCTTGTCTCCGCAAAATCGGTAAACTTTTTTGAATTGTCGATACTAGGCCAAAAAAATTAGTTTGAAATTGATGTTCTAACTGTTCTGGTGTCACTCCTTCCAGTGGCCCCATGAGCGCGTATCCGGCATTATTAACTAATACATCTATCTGTCCAAAAGCTGCTAATGTCTCATCCAATGCAGACTCGATGGTGTCTGGATTTGTGACATCCAAATACGGACAGATAATGTTTTTTGCCTTTGTCCAGTCGCCAGCTTTTTGTGGCGATCGCATGGTTGCAGCAACATTCCAGCCTTTATCTAAAAAATACTTTGCTGTGGCTTCACCAATTCCACTCGAAGCACCTGTAATCAAAACTGTCTTACGCATCACTGGCTTCCTGATTTCAAAATTGCTATCTGAAAGAAAGCCTAAACTGTAGAGTATACTCCACAGTCAAGTGACATTTGAAATTTTTAGGTAAATCTGATGTTAATTGGTGAACTCTCGACAAAAACAGGATTGTCGAAAGATACAATTCGTTTTTATGAAAAGATAGGACTGATTACTGCTAATGAAAGACAAGCAGGAACAAGAATATATAAGGAATTTGGTATAGAGACAGTAGAACAACTGCGGTTGATCAATCAAGGTAAAGCCTTGGGGTTTACATTGAATGAAATTAAGCAGCTAATAAATGAATGGGGAAGTAATGAAATACCTAAAACTGAGCAAATACTGATTATTGAACACAAACTTCAAGAAATTACTCAAAAAATGCAACAACTAGGAGACATAAAAACTTACCTAGCAGAAAAACTCAATAAGCTGAAACAAGAAGTATGTGTAGAAACTCTACAATAATGCTGTTTTATTCTTAGGACTTACACAGTGATACCAAAATTAAAAGTGAAAGTGATTAAATTGCACGAGAAAATTGTTTGTCTTGCTTTTGATTATGAGCATCAAAAACAACAGCAATATTTCTCACTAATAATCTGCCGATGTCGGTGATTTGAAGATGATGGGCAGATAACTTTAGTAATCCATCTTCGACCAATGGTTGTAAAGCAGCTAATTCTTGAGAGAAATATTCATCAAAATTGATATGATATTTCTCTTCAATATCTTGTTTATATAACTGAAAATGAGACATGATGCACATAATGACATCCCGGCGAATAATGTCATCTTGAGAAAGTTTAATGCCTTTACTCACAGGTAAAACATTGTTAGCAACTGCTTGATAATAATCTTTGAGGTGTTTATGGTTTTGGACGTAAGCATCGTTCAACATACTAATTGATGTTGCACCAAACCCAAATAAATCAGTACCAGCGTGGGTAGTGTAACCCTGAAAGTTGCGTTGTAGGGTGCGATTTCGTTGAGCGATCGCTAATTCATCGTTCGATTTAGCAAAATGATCCATCCCAATAAATAAATACTGGCTACTGGTTAATTCCTCAATGGTCATTTTCAGAATTTCTAACTTTTCTTGTGGTTTTGGTAATGCTTCTGGCAGAATATTTTTTTGTGCTGGTTTTAACCAAGGCACATAAGCAAAGTTAAACACCACAATTCTGTCTGGATCTAATGCAACAGTCTTTCTAATCGTGTCTCGAAATGTTTGCAGAGTTTGATAAGGTAAACCATAAATCAAATCAACATTCACACTATCAAACTTGGCTGCTTTAATCCAATCCATGACATTAAATAATAAGTCTTCTGGCTGAATACGATTCACAGCAACTTGGACTTCATTATTAAAGTCTTGGATACCAAAACTCACGCGATTAAATCCTAGCTCCCGCAAAAAGAAAATATACTCTTTATCAACATAGCGGGGATTAATTTCAATGGAAATTTCGGCTTGGGGGTCAAATTCAAAATGCTGTGTAATTTTCTTCCACAAAAATTCTACTTGTTCCAAGTCTAAGTAATTGGGTGTACCGCCACCCCAGTGCATTTGCAATACCTTTCTATCGGGAGAAATCAAAGTAGACATCTGCTTGATTTCTTGTGCTAAATGTTCTAGATAAGGTTTGGCAATATTCTTGTTATTGGAAATTACTGTATTACAGCCGCAGAAATAACAAGCACTTTGACAAAAAGGAATGTGGAAATAAAATGATAGCGGAGATTTTCTGTGGTTGGAAGCTGCGATCGCTGCATGAAAATCATCTGTTTTGAATGCTTCGCTTAACTCTGTAGCTGGTGGATAACTTGTATATCTCGGTGCGGCTGTATCGTACTTTTTGATCAAATCCAAATCAAACTTGACACTTGGTAATATGAATACCATCAAAACCTCCAATGTAATGGGTAGGCTGGATTTTCCAACTTCCAAAAAATCAGCCTGAGTGCTTGTTTGTATTGCTAGAGGCAGAAGGCAGAAGGCAGAAGGTAAAATATTACTCCTGCTTTTACATTCTCAAAATTTCCTGACCTATCTGACTACAGCTATATGGTTAATAGAAGTGGCAATTTGTTACTTTCACCAATATCAACATCCAACAAATTGCCCATAGATTTTGTATGCGCTAGTGCAAAGCAGGAGAAATAATTAGGCACTCACAAACAATTAAAGGTAAAAAGAAGAATGCTAAGTAATATATTGATTACTCCTGCCTCCTGCCTCCTGCCTCCTGCCTCCTGCCTCCTGCCTCCTGCCTTTTCCTACTAGCTGCTGTCTAGTTTAGATATCAGTTGTAGTGCATGATGTGTTGACTCAAACCAAACAGCAAAATTTTGCGAAAATTAATGAGTGGCAGTTGCTTCTGTACTACCAGGATTACTGGCACGGGTCAGGTTATTAAATAATACTTGACCGATTGCTTTAATTAAACTTCCTTCTAGTTCCTCAGCCATTTGCATATTCAAACTAAAGGCATAATTGGCTTCAGCAACAATTCTCTCGGCTGTTGCATCATCCACAGGGACAGCGTTTAAAGCTTCGCGGTATTTGTCCTTAAAGGCTTTCTTGTCGGGAATTTGGTCAAAGTTATAAAAAGAAGTACCCTCATAGCCAGACAACTTGAGGGTAGATTGAGCAATTTTTTGTAACATCTGACCACCAGAAAGGTCGCCCATGTAGCGCGTGTAGGCGTGACCAATTAATAATGCAGGTTCAGATGCAGATAATTGTTGAATGCGATCGATGTATTTTTTGCCATTGTTAGAAGGTGCGATTAAATTGCGCCAGTTGTTGCCATAGTAAAACACCATGTCTGTTTCTAAAGCTGCCCGACGATTTAATTCAGGAAAGTACATTCCACCAATTACCGGGTTATTTTGCTGGCTGGCTAATGCTGCTTCGAGTTCACTGTAAACAAAATACAAGTTACCCAAAAATTTCGCAAAGCAGTCTTTATCAACCACACCTTTGAGAAAACATTTCATAAATCCCACATTTTCTGCGGCGGTGTGGGCTTTTTGCGTACCAGTACGCAGTTTGAGGGCTAGGTTACTACTCATTTTGGATTCCTTTATCACCGACTTACATTAAATTGAGGGGCTGGGGGTTAGGGGTAAGAGGCTAGAGGCTGGTTTTAATTACTCAGCACTCAGCACTCAGCACTTTTAAAAGAATTTACGTCAGAGATTAAGGATTGTTATTCTAGATGTAGAGGGGAAAAGCATCGGCATCACTTCAACCAGCAACTACCATTGCCGATACTGTTCTAAGAGATTTTTGCTCTCCCAAAATCATTTAACTATCAATACTTGTATAACTATACAGCTATTAATATTTCTTTATATTCCCCAATATTTAGACAAATTTAGAGCTGTTGCATTGCTACTTCACTCAAAAGCGAGGAAATTAGCAGCAAAACCACAGCTACAACCCTAAAAAGCCTAAGCATTAAGGTTATCTCGTGAAATTTGCTTTTCAATAATTTAACTGATGTGGAGCGACTATATTTTATGCTTATATAACTATTAAAACATAAAAAAATATAAAGGAGTCTCATGGTCGATTCAGTTGCAACCCCAGAGCCACAATTGCTAAAGCCTGGTATTAAAGCGCCTGTTGCAGAAACTTTATTAACACCCAGGTTTTACACTACAGACTTTGATGCAGTGGCGAGATTGGATATATCGGCTAATGAGGCTGAAATCAAGGCTGTGATTGATGAACTGCGGGCTGATTATAACCGCCATCACTTTGTGCGTGATGATGAGTTTAAGCAATCATGGGATCACATTACCGGAGAAAAACGCCGCGCCTTTATTGACTTTTTAGAACGCTCTTGTACTTCGGAGTTTTCTGGATTTCTTTTATTTAAAGAACTATCACGTCGCCTGAAAAAAAATAATCCGTTGCTTTCTCAAGCCTTTGAATACTTGGCGCGGGATGAGGCTCGTCATGCAGGGTTTTTGAATAAATCAATGGCAGATTTGAATCTGTCACTAGATTTAAACTTTTTAACCAAAAACCGCACATATACGTTTTTCCCGCCAGAGTGGATTATTTACACAGTTTACCTATCGGAGAAAATTGGTTATTGGCGGTATATCTTAGTGCATCAGCACATGCAGGAGCATCCAGAATATCAGTTTTATCCGTTGTTCCGCAAGTTTGAGAGTTGGTGTCAAGACGAAAATCGCCACGGAGATTTCTTTAAAGCATTGTTGCGATCGCAAACTAAACTCTGGAAAAGTTGGACAGCAAAATTGTGGGTGCGGTTCTTTTTGTTGACTGTGTTTGCTACCCATACAATGACTGTATTTGAACGCGCATCATTCTACGAAACCATTGGTATCCATCCTCGTAAATACAACAACAGAGTTATTCAAGAAACAAACAACACTTCCGCACGGGCATTTCCCCTCATCTTGAATACAAATCACCCGCTATTTTTCTGGCGCTTAGAACAGTGTTCAGAAAATAATTTGAAAATTGCGGCAATTAAGAACAGTAATCAGCCAGGTATAGTGAAATTCTTCCAACAAATTCCGCCAGTTGTTGCTATTCTTTGGCACATGCTACAGCTATATCTAATTAAACCAATTGAGACCGAAGCTACACGCGGTACAGTTCTTTAATTGGTCAGGACTTACGCTCCAATACTGTCTGTTGAGAATGGGTGTAAGGGTGTAGGGTTTAAGGGAGGGTGAATGGCTATAGGCGTTCACCCTCCCTTAAATTTTTTTATTTTTTGTTTCATTTTGTAAGCTTTAAACTAGTTGTAAATAAAATAATTATCAGTTATTTTTTATATCAAATCCTCAGTTTATTAAATAAATTGGGGATATTTAATTGAGTTTAAAAACTGTAGGAACAATCCCAAATTTTTTTATTTAAAAAAGAAGTTTTCTAGATTAATTATCTACCTACGTATATCTGTTGGCAGAGAAGAAAATTACGCCGCGAGATTGAGGAAAATTATAACGAAAAAGGATAGTAATAGGATTATTCAACTCAATAAATTTGTAATCACAAGATTTTAACTGATTAGGAGAAGTGAAAATGGTTGTTGGTGTACGGAGACGATCTATAGGTGTATTTTCTAATCGCAGGGATGCTGAAGAAGCATTACATGAATTAAGAAATTCTGGCTTTCCAATGGATAGAGTTTCTGTCATTGCTAGAGATGCAGATGATGGAGATGAGATTGCTGGTAGGCAAGTAAGCGATCGCGTTGGTGATAAGTCTGACGAAGGTGCTGCGGTGGGTGCAGCGACAGGTGGTGCTTTAGGCGGTTTAACAGGTTTATTAGTTGGTCTCGGAACTTTAGCCATTCCTGGTATTGGGCCAATTATGTTGGCTGGTGCAACTGCAACAGCGATCGCTACTACTATTGCTGGGGCTGGTATTGGTGCAGTTGCTGGTAGCTTAATTGGCGCTTTGATTGGTTTGGGAATCCCTGAAGAACGGGCTAGAGTTTATAACGAACGTGTCCAACGCGGTGGTTATTTGGTCATCGTCGATGGTACAGACGATGAAATTGCCAGAGCCGAAGCCATTTTACATCGTCGGGGAATTGAAGAGTATGGTATTTACAACCATCCCCATACTCATGAAGTTCATCCCACAACTGGTCATGCCAAACATGCTTTAGGTTACTTTAGTCTGCGCCAAGATGCAGAAGCCGCAGTTAATGATTTACGAGTGGCTGGCTTTCCTCTGAGCCAAATTTCCTTAATTCATCGTGAATCTATTAATCAAGAAGCTTTAAGAGGGGTACATTATAGCGATCGCCTGGATGCTGTGCGCTATGGATTACCAGATGACCGCACCCGCTTTTATAACGAGCGCATCAATCATGGTGATTACATCGTTGCAGTCAGTGGTACAGATGATGAAATCCATCGGGCGGCGGCGATTCTCAACCGCCATAGAATTCAACAGTGGCAGATTTTTGACCCCCACAGCCACTCTACTACACCCATACATCAGAACCGCCGCGCTGTAGGTGTATTTTCCCACCGCCGTGATGCAGAAGCCGCACTACATGAACTCCGAGATGCTGGCTTCCCCATGAATCGCGTTTCACTGATTGCTAAAGACACAGATGGTCATGGTGTGGCTGGTGTTGGCAATAAAGCTGATGAAGGTGCGAAAGCCGGAGCCGCTACAGGCGGTGCATTGGGTGGTTTAGGCGGCTTATTAGTTGGTTTGGGTGCATTAGCCATCCCTGGAATTGGGCCTGTAATTGCTGGTGGTGCATTAGCAACCGCTTTAGCCACAACTGTAGCTGGTGGGGCGATTGGTGCAGCTGCGGGTGGTTTAGTTGGCGCATTAGTGGGATTAGGGATTCCCGAAGACAGAGCGAGAGTTTATAGCGATCGCTTCCAACGCGGCGATTACTTAGTAATGGTCGATGGTACAGAAGCGGAAATTCAACACGCCCGCACAATTCTCCAACGTCGTGGTATTGAAGATTTTGACATTTTTGATGCTACTGATGTTGATACCGAATCCCATCGCGGTATGGATTGGACAAGACATCAAGAAACCCCAGTGATTGACAGTGGTCGCGCTAATTATCCGGTAACAGGCGATCGCGTAGATCCCACCGTCACCATTGTTGATCGCCGGGACGACATCCTCTAACTAAAACAAAAACCCTTCATTGCCAATCTATCAATCATTAAGTTAAACCAATGAAAAAACTAGCTCCCTTTTTTATTAGTGGCTTACTTCTTCTTGGTGCTGCTGCTTGTCAAAATCCTTCTCGCACCAGCGAATCAGCACCAGATACAGTAAATCAAAATCCTGCTTCCCCGGCTGCACAAACAACTCAAGAAGCAAAAGAAGACGCTCAAAGTGAACTGCGCCGCCGACAACTAAATGAAGATATCCGTGCGCGAGAACAACGCAACAATGCTACTGGTGGCGATACCCAAAGAGCGACAGGCGACCTTGCCAGTGAAGTCCGTTCTAAATTAGAAGCCAACATTCCTGATAGTCAGCTCACAGTTGCTGCCGATGAAAAAGGTACAGTCACTGTGAATGGTACTGTCAAAAATCAGGATCAGTTTAATAAGATTCAGCCCCTTGCCCAAGAAATTAAAGGTGTAAAGAGCGTAGTTAACAAAGCTGTTGTTGCTCCTCCTAAGCAATAATTGAGTCATGGCAGAGTGCTGAGTGAAGAGGCAAAATTTAAGTTAAAAGTCAACAATTTTATGACTTTTGAATTTTGATTTCCCCATAGGGGTGTAGGTATTCAAAACACTTACACCCCTATACTTTTATCTTTCAGCTGACGCTCATGACGAAGCCCTTACACCCTTCTTTTCAAATAATCTTTGTTGGCTTTTTAGCAAATACAAATATTTACATTGACCTATTTAATTGAATCCTAAAAGATAGCCAATAGCTTTCATTACAGCTAAATAGAAATTACCTTCTCTTTCGCGGAATAGTTGAAAAGGGTGCATAGGGGAACCAAAGAAAGGTCTGAGAGTCCAACCTAATTGGCTGCCAACAAAAGCATAAAGAAACAGCCAAGATTGTAAGATTCGCTTGCGAGTTTTACTACCATCATCCTCTTGTTCAATAACTATATTTGCTGCTTGGTATAAAGCGGAAATACCAATGAATCCAGTGATGGCAAAGATTAATACGTTTAATAAAAGTATAAATTGATAGTTATTGGTGGTGATTAAGAAAAACAGCGTAATTGGTGCAAAACTAAATAACAAAACACTTGTAACTGCAACTGCTGTCAGTACTAAGATAAAATGCTGACCAAAAGTCCGCTTGGAACCAAAGATAATATTAGAGAAAAACAGTGTAGGCAGACAAATTAGCAAAGTAATTAAATACAATGCAGGTAGTTTCACTGCCGAAGAAATAGCCTGCATCCAACTATGAGAAGAGCCAATTATTCCCCCATAGATGGCAATAAAAATAGAACTACAAACTAGCAAAGAAATTATCTTACTAGGGATTCTAATTCCTTGACGAACTTCTTCTAAAAAACCTTGGCGATCGCGCAGTAAACCAATTAACACCGCAAAGTATTTAATACTGCCAGCTTTCCGTTCCATTATGTTATCCTCACACAGATATTATTTAACTTTCATCATAGTAATCAGCACCAGAACCATACTTCCAAGCATCTATTAAGCGATGCCAGTAATATTGTTGTGGAGTTGGTAGGTTCTTAATCCATGTTTCTAACACTGGACTAAGATTAAACAAGGCAGTGTAAACACCTAAATTTCCATAATGCACCAACCAATCAAGTAAATTAACTAAACCAACTTGGGGAATTATCTTGGCAATTAATTTGGGATGAGATAACCCCGTTTTAATTAATGTTTGTGTTAATGCCGAAAACTGCACCACATCTTGCAAAAATGGCTTGAGGACTGGATTACCTAGCTTTTGCATTTCATCAAATACTGCCGCCAGTAATTGATTAATTTGCTCTGGGGAGAGATTTTGATTGACACCCACACTCATAGCTTTTTGAAATAACCAAGTCACGCTCAAATTTGGTTGATATGGTTGCAGTAATGACAATGCTTGTGCAGATAATTGGTTTGTTTGTAATGCTGCTTCAATCCCAAAAGTTAAACGTTTGAGGTGACGCACCATTGCCCCAAAACCGCCAAAACTTAACGGCGATTGACTACCACTGCTATCTCCGGCTGGTAAAATCCGATTCCAAGGAGTTTTGAGTGGACTGTCGCGGTAAGTCGGGAAAAAACCAAATAACGCTCGTTGAAATTTTAAATCTGACAATTCTACGCCTTGATATGTGGGCAGTAGGCGCAGATATTCTTCAAATAAAGTTTCTAAACTCAAGCGTTGTGGATGGGCATCCATGTAGGTAAATAAGTAGGTGGTTCTGCCGTCTCTAGCGGGAAAAGCTTCCCAGAAGTATTGGCACTGATTCTGCAAGGATGTAAAGGATAACAACAAATCGCCTGATGGATTTTCCGGAAAACCTTGAGCGCAACTTCCCACAACTAAACATAAAGCATCTGGTTTTTTGCCTTGGCGTGCTTGTTTAGTGATGGACGAAAAATGTCCCATTGCGTCGATGAGTAATTTAGCAGTAAATTGCTGATTGACAACTACACCATTGGGATGAACGACAACTTCAGTAAAGGGTGTATTTTCTAATAATTGTCCACCAGCCGCTAGAAATTTATTTTTTAATGTTGCCAGTAAATAAACAGGATCTACGCCAATATTGAGGACGTTTTCTACCCAAACTTCTGTACCACCATGAAAGCTAACTCTAGCTGGGTTATATTGAGTGGCGATCGCTGTTTCTAATTCTTCTTTTGTTAACAAGTTTAATTGCAAAAATACTTCTAATTCTTGGCGCGAAATATTCCATTCTTGCTCTCTGCCTTTTAATATTCCCCGCTCAATTAACGCTACACGCAATCCTCTGACTGCTAAAGCACAACCAATTAAAATGCCTAAAGTTCCACCGCAAATAATCACATCCCATTCCAGATGATCTAAATCTTGCTGACTTTCCTTGACTACTGTTGGTATGGGTGCAGTATTGTCTCGAATGGCTGTCAGGATGTCATCAGTACGACGCAACCCGCGCAATACATCTCCCGGAAGTTGAGACAGAATTTTTTCGGTTTGTGAACTAGACATACAGCGTTTTTCGGTTGAGTACACTCATGATCGTATCTTTGCAGGATTTGTCTGATTAGTACATTTGTATTAAAATACTGCTACAATGCCTAACAAACTCAGTAGCATTAGCAGAGGAACTATGAAAAAAATCGCACACAGTTACAAAAGTTCCATCTTACGTCCCGCATCACAGTCTGCGATCGCACCTCTACAACCGCCAGAAGAAAAAATCATCAGTGGTTGGGAGCGTTTAGTAGCGCAAGCCCAAACTATCAATCAAATGGCCGCCGAGTTAGAAACTGAGATTCTAGAACTAAAAGCGATCGCTGCTGCAATCAACAGTCAAAGAAATTATTGGTCAGGAAATGGTAAATCTCGGAAAAACGTTTTTAAATACTTTACAGTTAGTATTCCTTGGGTAAAACAAAAGTCAGATGATTCTTTAATTCTGACAACAAGAAAAATTGATTTATTCCGTGCTGAAAGAGAAGCCGCATCACTAGCACAAAAACTGAGACAGCATAATAAAAACCGCAGATTAGCCGCACAACGACACCAAAAAAACCAACAAAAGGCGGATATTGAACCAAAAACTTTTTCCTTGCGGGCGCTAATCAACAAATCTTAAAGTTATAAAAATTTAACCGTGGTTCACCCAATCGGTTGTAGCGGTTATGCTGATTGAAGTGGCACTGGTAGTTTTTTGCCAGATGCCACGCCCTAGTTGCATTCTGGCAACTACTAGAATGTAATATTTGGGACGATCAATCAGCGCATAAAAGGGGTAAAAAGAAGGTGTTAAATATAAAGACACTTTTAGTAATTATCGTTGGTTTTTTACCGTCCCTGTTTTCTTTGTGGTTAATCAGGAAAACCCATTTAAGAACAAGGGCGCAGCTCAGACAAGCCGCAATGAATTTTGCCGGGACAAGGGGTAGACACAACATCCAACTCATGGAGGGCGATCGCTACTACTTAGAAGGAGTAGGCTATTTAATTGGTGACATTAGTTGCAAATTTAACGCCCGTTCTGGTTATATTCGTTGTGCTGTTAACCCCTGTGGCCCCTGTCAAGGTTGTCGTTACTACGAGCAGAAAGAATTAACTAGTAGCGAATCAACTTAAAGATTAAAAATTTCAACTTTAATCATAATAAAGAATGAGTTTTGATGTGTTTTAGCCGATTCCACACTTTGCTCGGAAACGTAAAAGTCTTGTGAAGATGAGAAAATCAGCCTCAAGACATACTTGGTTCTTGTTGCTATCTGTGAGTCAAAAACTAAAACCGGGAACACTTTAAATAAGTGTTTAAGTTTTTAAAAGTTTATGGCAACAAATGATTATAATGCGACAACATCTTTACAAGAATGTCAAAAACAATTACAGCTTGATGTCCAATATCAAAAAATCCTGGCAAGGATTTTAGCTAAAATTCGGGGATCAGTACCATTAGAATCTTTGTGTTCAACTTCTTGCCAAGACCTTTGTCGCCAGTTAAAGATTGAGCGTGTAGCAATTTACCAGTTCAATCCTGACTGGAGTGGTAGTTTTATTAATCGTTTGGGCTTTGCTGAACCACCTTGGAATACACTGACAGCCTTTGGTCAAGATTTGGTGTGGCAAGATTCTCATTTACAAGAAACCCAGGGTGGAAGATATCGCAAAAATGAACCGTTTGCTGTGTCTGACATTTACGATGCAGGTCACGCGCGTTGCCATATTGAAGTGTTAGAACAGTTCCAGATTCGGGCGTATGCGATCGCACCTATTTTTATTGGTGCTAAACTGTGGGGTTTGCTGGCAGCTTATCAACACTCCGCTTCTCGGCAATGGGAACATCACGAAATCGAGTTCTTAGCACAAGCCGCTAGCCATCTAGGTATAGCGATGCAACAGGTCGAAATGATTGAGCAAACCAAACAACGCACCGCCGAATTGCAAGATGCGATCGCCAGACAACGTGCATTAACAGAAGTAGTCGGTAATATTCGTTCATCAGTTAATACCGAAATTATCCTCAACACTGCTTGTCAAGAACTCTGCAAACTTCTCAAGCTAGAGAGGGCGGCAGTTTATCGTTTTAATGAAGACTGGAGTGGTGAATTTGTTAGCCAATTCGGGATGGTGGAAGCGCAGTGGGATAGACTCAGTCCGTTTGGGAAAAATTTGGTGTGGGAAGATACTTACATGCAAGAAACCAAAGGGGGACGCTACCGCAACAACGAAAGTTTTGTTGTCAATGATATTTACCAAGTTGGTCACTCACGTTGTCACATTGACATTCTTGAGCAATTTAAAATTCGAGCTTATGCCTTAGCACCAATCTTTACTGGAACAAAACTTTGGGGACTAATTGCAGCCTATCAACATTCTGGGCCACGCCAATGGGTAAATTACGAAGTTGAGTTTTTGGGACAAGTCGGAGCGCAATTAGGTGTTGCAATTCAACAAGCCGAGAATTTGAACCAATCCAAACAACAAGCAACCGCCTTACAAGATGCGATCGCTCGTCAACGCGCACTGACAGAAGTCGTCGGTAAAATTCGCTCCTCTCTAGATATTGATTTGATTTTGAAAACTACTTGCCAAGAAGTATGTAAGCTATTGCGAGTCGAGAGAGTTGGCGTTTACCGCTTTAATCAAGATTGGAGTGGCGAATTTGTTGGTCATTTTGGTATGGTTGAGGCACAGTGGGATAGCATCAACCCCTTTGGCAAAAATCTTGTTTGGGAAGATACCCACTTGCAAGAAACCAAAGGCGGACGTTATCGCAACAACGAACATTTTGCTGTCAACGATATTTACCAAGCTGGACACTCACGCTGTCACTTGGATATTTTAGAGCAATTTAAAATTCGTGCCTACGCATTGACTCCCATTTTTGTCGGCAGAAATTTGTGGGGCTTGCTGGCAGCTTATCAACATTCTGCACCACGCCACTGGGATACTGTAGAAGTAGAATTTTTGGGACAGGTAGCCAGCCAACTAGGAGTAGCACTGCAAAGTTCTCAAATGATGACTCAAGTGCAGACTCGCGCCGATGAACTGCACAAATCAGCAGAACAGCGCCGAATTTTATTTGATTTGGTGGTTAAAATCCGAGAATCACTAGATTTAGAGACCATTCTCAAGACTACAGTACAGGAAATCAGGCGATCGCTCACAGCAGATCGAGTCGGCATATTTCGCTTTGATCAGAATGTGGGTTTCTGTAGTGGCGAATTTATTGCTGAAGACGTACTACCTAAATTCGATTCTGCCTTGTCTGTAAAAGTGCAAGATTATTGTTTTGGCGACAATTTCGCACCGCAATATCGTCAAGGCCAAGTGCAAGTAATCTCTGATGTCAATAGCATTGGTTCCAAAGTCCCCCATCTAGATGTCATTGAACGCTTCCAAGTCAAAGCACAAATTGTTGTCCCACTCATGGAAGGTGATGAACTCTGGGGTTTGTTGTGCATTCACCAATGCACCCATGCACGTCATTGGGAAGAAGAAGAACTCGAATTTGTCACCCAAGTAGCCGCTCAACTCAGCGTCGCGCTGCGTCAAGCCAACTTATTCCAACAATCTAGTTTACTCGGACAAACCCGTGAAGAAGCAAATCAACTCGCCCAAGCATTGAACGAGTTACGTACTGCCCAAATGCAAATTATTCACGCCGAAAAAATGGCCAGTTTGGGACAATTAGTAGCGGGAGTTGCCCATGAAATTAACAACCCAATTAATTTTATTTACGGCAACTTGCAACACGCTCACCAATATACTCAAGATTTACTACGTTGTGTGAAACTTTATCGCCAACATCATCCCGATGCTGCACCGGAAATTCAAGAGTTTTTTAGTAACACAGAAATCGACTTTTTATTTGACGATTTGCCAAAATTATTTCAGTCGATGCAAGTAGGAAGTGAACGAATTTGTGAAATTGTCGCCTCATTACGCAATTTTTCTCGCCTAGATGAAGCTGATTTTAAAGTAGCAAACATTCACGAAGGTATTGATAGTACATTGATGATTTTGCAACACCGCTTAAAGCCTTCAGGCGATAGCCCTACTATTCATGTCACCAAAGACTATGATTCCTTACCTTTAATAGAATGCTATCCTGGTCAATTAAACCAAGTATTTATGAATTTGCTATCTAATGCTATTGATGCTTTAGAAGAGCGAAATGTCCAATCTACTCCTGAATTACTAGCAGCACAACCTAGCGAAATTCGGATTTCTACTTCCCTACTGAATAAAGACTGGATTTCGATTCGGATTGCTGACAACGGATTTGGGATAAAAGAAAATATCCTGGCGCGATTGTTCGACCCATTTTTTACAACTAAAATTGTTGGTAAAGGAACAGGCCTAGGACTTTCTATCAGTTATCAAATTGTTACAGATAAACATAAAGGTAAGATATATTGCCACTCAGAACACGGCAAAGGTTCAGAGTTTGTAGTTGAATTACCAATTCGTCAAGTAACAAGTAGTAAATCGTTAGCTAAAGTCAATCCATCAGAGCAGAAATAATGTTAAGGTGCGTTATGGAAAATATTCCTAACGCACCACAAATCTTTGGCGATGCGGTACAGGTTAAAATCTGAAGTATATGCTGTCCACGGTACGTTGAGGGAATAGGGAGAGATGAGCGATCGCCTGATAAAACTCAGCGATTTTTCCTTTTGCTAGATTGAGGAGTGTTAAGACTGCTTATACTAATACCAGTCATTAACTAAGGCTTGCCGTCGGCTAACAAAATTATGTTGAAGACGATAAAAATAGAAAATTTTCGTGTTTGCCTAGTATATCTGATATACCTGAACAACTCCCAGATACAGGACTTATACACACCATAGAAGATGGCATTAAATTTGGTATTTGGATTATGCCAGATAATCAAATAAGTGGTATGTTGGAAACGTTTTTAGCTTGTTTGATTAAATATGAAGATGAATCAATTTGGCAATATGCTCAGGAACAGAAGTGTTGAATGTTAAGAAAAACCCGATAGAAATCGCCCAAAGTTTGGTAAAATTTGGGCGATAAACATAAATATATCTGTTTGATAGTGATTATAAATAGATTTCCTAAAATTGTCAAAGATATCCTGAGCCAACTGCCAAAAAATGATTATCCAGTCTTGAACAGCCGTCTGTTTGTCGAGTGCTGGCTATCTTATGTATTGGACAACAGCTTAACAAGTATGCGAGATGTGTTTAAGCGGTTAAATAATACAGGATATCCCGTAGATATTTCGACTTTCTCAAAAGCTAATTTGCATCGAAGTCAACAACCATTTCAAGAAATTTATGAAAAATTAAATAAGTTAGTCCAACAGGTAAATAACAAAAATTACACG